>JBAUOM010000410.1:0-2815 GCA_049579765.1 Xanthobacteraceae bacterium | reverse complement strand
CCTCCAGGACGAGAAACGCGCCCAGTGATCCGAGCACCATGCCCCTGCGGTCGGCGCGCTTCCACACCGGCTGAAACGGTGCGCGCAACAGATGTCCGCCTGCGTCGTAGAGCAGCAGCAGATCCTCGCGCTCCCCGTTGTGCGAGCCTCCGACCAGCGCCAGCTCGCTTTGTCCGGCGGCGATGCGGGCGAGCGCGATGCGCACGGCATCGACGCCCGCCGCCTCCTCGCCCATGAACGTGCGCGAGGATCCGGTGACGCCGTGGACGATCGAAATGTTGCCTGCCAGCAGATTGGACAACTGCGCCAGGAACAGCGTCGGCCGCAGGTCACCCATCAGCCGCTCGTTGAGGAAGGCGTCGGGATCGGCGGCCTTGGGCTTGTTGGTGAGGATCGCGCCGTCGACGGTGATGTCGCGCTCGCCGCCGCCGGCGGCGACGATCATGTCCATGCGCCCGAGCAGCTCGGCATTGCCCTTGACGCCGGCGTCCGCCAGCGCGAGCCCCGCCGCATAGGTGCCGATCCGCTGCCACGGCTCCATCTGGCGCTGGTCGCCCTTTTTCGGGATCTGCTTGTCGAGGTCGAGCGGCACGAGCGGATGGACCAGGTAGGGAGCGAAGGTCTCAGCATCGACATTCACCCGTCGCTCGCTGAGCCCTTGCCAATGCACCTCGGCGCCTTCGCCGACGCAGGACACGATGCCGATGCCGGTGATCCAGGCTTCGCGCGGCGCGTCAGCCATGGGCCAGGGCCCCCGTCGGGAATTCCAGGATCGCGGCCATCTTCTCCATGCTGGCGCGGAACTCTGCGTTCGGGAACTCGACCAGCCGGAACGTGATCTCGGCGTTGCAGGCGAGCTTGCCGTCGCACCGGATGTCGGCCTTGGTGACGGCGTAGCCCGAACCTTCGTGCAGCAGCTTGGCCGTAAGCGAAAGAGTCTGGCCGGGCGTCACGAAGGAGCGCAGCTTGGCCTCCTTGAGCGCGGCGAAGAAGGGCATGCGCGTGAATTTCGTCACCGCGATGACGAGCCAACCGGAGGTCTGCGCCATGGCCTCGATGAGCAGCACCCCCGGCATCAGCGGATAGCCGGGAAAATGCCCTTCGAAGATGGTCGACTCGGTCGGAACGCGCGCCTCGGTCCGGATGGTCTGCTGGGCAAGATCGAGATCGACGATACGGTCGATAAGCTGAAAGTGCTCGAGGCGCATGCGAGCGCGTTCAGGCGCCCTTGGCAGCGACAAGCTCGTCGATGCGGGTGCAGAGATTGTTCAGCTGAAAATATTGCTCGGTCGTCGCCTTGCCGTCGTTGACCTCCTGCGTCCACTGCTCGAGCGGCATCTTGATCCCGAACGCCTTGTCGATCGCAAACGCGATGTCGAGAAAATCCAGGCTGTCGATGCCGAGATCGTTGATGGCGTGGCTCTCCGGCTGGATCGTCTCGCGCGGTATGTCGCAGGTCTCCGAGATGATGTTGGCCACGGTGTCAAAAGTCGAAGGCATCAGTAAGTCCCTGATCGGACACACGTTTCTGCGCCCGCGCTGACGTATTGCGAGTGCGGATCGGATCGCCCCGGAGCGGCCCAACTCCCCCGCGAGAGGTCGGGTGCCCGTATAGCGAAGACATCGCTCAAATTCAATGGCGGCTCCCGGTCAGCGCACGAAGCGCATCGCAGGTGAGCAAGCGCCGAGCATGAGCCGATCCGCCACCCGACGCCCGCCAAAACCGGCGAGCGAAGGGGCGGCGCGGGCGTCTCGGTTGCGGCGTCCATCGCGAAGAGCGGCTGTGCGCGCGCGATTCGATCGAACCAAACAGTGCGATCCCGATCCGCGCCGGCGTGCGCGGCCCAAACCGCGCAACCTCGGGCCGCGTCCGAATGGGAGCGATGGATACTCGTCGATCTCTGCTGCTGTCCAACACGCGAATCGAATCACGCCCTCGTGGCACATAGGAGCGACGCGAATCAGAACAGGTAGCGAGTGCAGCGCAGTGCGATTGGAACTTTCGCATCGATACCGCGCATGGGCGAAGGAACCAAACGGGAGCCGAACGATTATTGCGCACAAGGATCGGGGGGAAATTGGACAGCACAGCTGCCCATTTCTCGCCTCATTCAAACTGCACGGGGTCGGCCGCTTGAAGCGGCCGAGGAAACGGCGTCGTGCCGCAATGAAAGGAGGGCGTGGTGAACGGTAGGATTTTGCTATTCGTGACTGTGATCTTAACTTCTCAGTTTTTTCTCACCCAAGTCGCGCGTGTATCTGCAGCAGACCAGACCGGGGTTGCCTCGGTCTATTCCCACGAAAGCGGAAGCAAGACTGCAAGCGGGCAAAGGCTGAATGCCGCCGCTCTCACTGCCGCCCACCGAACTCTGCCGTTCGGCACGAAGGTGAAGGTAACGAACAAGCGCAACGGGCGCTCGGTGATCGTGACCATCAATGACCGCGGTCCGTTCGTGCGCGGTCGGGTCATCGACGTCACGCCGGCGGCGGCGCGCGAACTCGGCTTCTCCGGATTAACCCCGGTCATGCTTGAAAGCGGCGGATAGCGCGCACTGTCGCGCGCCACGGATTCGCACAGCGTCAACGCTCGGGTGCGCTGACCTCGATGGGGGCGCAATTGCGCCTGCCGGAGAGGACGCAATCCTGATTCTTGCGCAGCTCGGCGAGTTGCAGCACCAGCCATACCCCGGCCGCCGCCAGCATGACGGTGAAGACCAGGGCGGCGACGTTGACGATCATGCGGTGGCGATAGTCGTCGTCGCGGTCTCCGCCTTCGTATTTCGTCAGCCCTTCGACCGGCGACGCGGGCGACTGC
>JBAUOM010000409.1:0-2364 GCA_049579765.1 Xanthobacteraceae bacterium | reverse complement strand
TTCCGCCACGATCCGCCCCTTGTCCGCGTGACTCCACCGTCGCCGGCGACCGACGCCACTGCGAATCTCGACGCGCCCTCGAGGCGCGCAAGCGTCAACTATATGGTCGACCATATATGCGAACCGAAGCCTTCAACAGGTTCGCATCTTCCGAACTATGCCGCTCGCTGCAAGATGAGGGCAAGACACCGCTTACGGATCAGCAGCCGCATCGCCACGCGGATCTGATTCGGTTCCGCGCGTGAGCGAAACCGTACCGCAGCTGCCTGTAGGGCTGGTCACCCACGGGCCGGGCAGCGGAAGTGCCGTCGCGGCCATCAATGCCGCACGGGCTCGCGGCTCTCTTGAGCAGAGGTCGCTTGTGCGATCACCCGTTCGCTGCGCCGGGTCACTCCACCGTGACCGACTTGGCGAGGTTGCGCGGCTGGTCGACGTCCTTCCCCATTACGGCGGCGGTATGATAGGCGATGAGCTGCACCGGAATGGCGTACACCAATGGCGTGACTGCAGCGGGCATCGCCGGCAGCGTGAGCTTGAGCAGCGAGTCGACGTGCGCCTCGTGCGCGCCCCGGGGATCGCTGAGCAGAATGATCTTTCCCTCGCGGGCGGCGACCTCCTGCATGTTCGACACGGTCTTCTCGAACACGCCGTCGTAGGGCGCGATGACGATGACCGGCATGGCCTCGTCGATCAGGGCAATGGGCCCGTGCTTGAGCTCGCCCGCGGCATAGCCTTCGGCGTGGATATAGGAGATTTCCTTGAGCTTGAGCGCCCCTTCCAGCGCCAGCGGATAGCTGGTGCCGCGGCCCAGATAGAGCACGTCGCGGCTCTTCGCGAGGTCGCGCGCCAGATGCTCGATCTGGGGCTCGAGCGCGAGCGCCTCCGCCATCAGGCGCGGGACCTCGATCAAGCCGTGCACGAGCTCCCGCTCGCCGTCTTCGGACAAGACCCCGCGCGCGCGCCCGGCAGCGATTGCGAGACAGGCGAGCACCGCGAGCTGGCAGGTGAAAGCCTTGGTCGACGCGACCCCGATCTCGGGGCCGGCAAGGGTCGGCAGCACGACGTCGCTTTCGCGGGCGATCGTCGAGGTCGGCACGTTGACCACCGCGAGCGCGTGCTGGTCGTGTTCCTTGGCATAGCGCAGCGTCGCCAGCGTGTCCGCCGTCTCGCCCGACTGCGACACGAAGACAGCAAGCCCGCCCGGCTCGAGCGGTGCTTCGCGATAGCGGAACTCGGATGCCAAGTCGATCTCGACCGGCAGGCGCGCAAAGCGTTCGAACCAATATTTTGCGACCAGGCCGGCGTAGTAAGCGGTGCCGCAGGCGGATATGGACATGCGCTGGAGCGAGCGAAAATCGAACGGCAGCGGGCCCGGAAGCCGCACCTGCTCTGCGGTCATGTCGAGGTAATGCCCGAGCGTGTGCCCGACGACCTCGGGCTGCTCGTGGATCTCCTTGGCCATGAAGTGGCGATAGTTGCCCTTGTCGACGAGAAAGGCCGCGGCCGAAGACTTGATCACGGCGCGTTCGACCTTGCTGCCCTTCGCGTCGACCACCTCGACGCCGTTGCGGGTGAGCACAGCCGAATCGCCGTCCTCCAGATACGAGATCGTGTCGGTAAAGGGAGCCAGCGCAATGGCGTCGGAGCCGAGATACATCTCGCCATCGCCGTGCCCGATCGCGAGCGGCGAGCCCTTGCGCGCACCGATGAGAAGATTGTCCTCGCCGCTGAACAGGAAGGCGAGCGCGAAGGCGCCGCGCAGGCGCGGCAGCACGGCGGCCACCGCCTTGACCGGCGGGGCGCCGTTCTTCATCTCCTCGGTCACGAGGTGGGCGATGACCTCGGTGTCGGTATCCGAGCCGAACCGCACGCCCTTCTTCTCCAGCTCCTCGCGCAGTTCGCGGAAATTCTCGATGATGCCGTTGTGAACAACGGCAAGCCGGTCGGTGGCATGGGGATGCGCGTTGCTTTCGGTCGGCCGGCCGTGGGTCGCCCAGCGGGTATGGCCGATGCCGATGGTGCCCGTGAGCGGCTCGCGCGCGAGCCTCGCCTCGAGATTGCGCAACTTGCCCTCGGCACGCCGCCGCGAAAGCTTCCCGCCTTCCAGCGTGGCGATGCCCGCGGAATCGTAGCCTCGGTATTCGAGCCGTTTGAGCGCGTCGATCAGCGCAGGGGCGACCGGCTCGCGCCCGAGAATGCCCACGATTCCGCACATGCGAGAGGCGGCCTCCTATGCCTGATGGCGCAGATCGTGCCCGAAGGCGATGTATCGGCGGAGAACGTGCGCGGGCAAAATCAAAATACCTCTCGAACGGTGACAACGGAGAAGAAGCGGCGCCGCGGCCGCATCACTTGGCCGGCGCC
>JBAUOM010000408.1:0-3829 GCA_049579765.1 Xanthobacteraceae bacterium | reverse complement strand
CCGTTATACGGTCTAAAGCCGTATCAGGGGTTCGAATCCCCTCCTCTCCGCCAGTCTCCCCTGAGGATCGCCCGAGCGCCTCGCGGTCTCGACAGAGCCAATATCCGAAAGCTCCGGCGGCACACCGCGTGGGGTGGTCGCTTTATTTCCGCCCGATGAAATCGATCAGGGCCGATAGTCCGGCATGCCCGGCGCCTTCATCGACCATGCTGTCGTGCTCGTTGATCTCCACGGAGGCGAAATCGCCGAAGGCTGTTTCGAGCAGGTCTCTCGTGTACAGATTCTCGGCCTGCGGAGGTCCGCCGGTCCGGTAGTTGAGCTGTTCGGGCCGGTAGCCCTGCATCAGAAGCAAGCCGCCGGGCTTGAGCGCCTTCTTCATGCCGGCGAAGATTTGCCGGCGAAACTGCGGGTCGGCGAACTGGATGAAGATCGCGACGATGACGTCGAACTCGGCGACCGGCCACCGCCATTGCGAAAGGTCTGCGAGCTCGGCGCGCAAACTGACGCCCCGCGCCGCGGCGAGCGCGCGCGCCTTCTTGAGGGCGTTCGGCGAGAAATCGAGCGAGAGGACATCGAGCCCCTGTTCGGCGAGCCAAACCCCGTTGCGGCCTTCTCCGTCCGCCAGCGCCAGCGCCTTCTGACCGGGGCTGAGGCGGTGAGCTTGGCTTTTCAGGAACGTGTTCGGCGCGGTTCCGAAAACATAGTCGGAAGCGGCAAACCGGGACTCCCAGCGTTCCAGCTCGGATACGTTCTGCGTCATTCTCAAACCTCGTTGCGGGATCAAAGGCAGGTCCCCGATATTGCTCCTTCGCAGCCGGCAACGAAGGCGGCGATGCGGCCGATCACGTCGGGCTCGGTCAGGAGCGGCGCATGGCCCTGATCCGGCACTTCGACCACGTCGAGACCGGGGTGACGCGCGCGCATGGCTTCGATCGTCGCCACCGACAGAATGTCCGAATTGGCGCCGTGAATCACCATGACCGGCAGCTGAACTAGGGCGTCGAATTCATTCCATAATTCCGGCAGCGGCTGCTCCAGGTCGACGGTTTCGAGGGTGGCCGCCAAGTTTACGTCATAGTCGGGAACGATGCGGCCGCCTGCCTCCCTGAAGGTCCGGCGCGCGAAGGCGAGCCAGTCCCGGTCATCCAGCTTGGGAAATTGGCTGCCGAAGGTCCCGCGCAGGATCGCGGCCGCATCGTCGAAACTTGCCGGTTGCGGCAGCTTGCCGACGTAGCTCTTGATACGCATCACGCCCTTGGGCTCGATCACCGGGCCGATGTCGTTGAGCACGCAGCCGGCGATCGCCGTCGGGCGGACCGCCGCCAGCAACATCGTCAAGATGCCGCCGCGAGACGTTCCGACGAACACCGCGTTGGCGATGCCCAGCGCGGTGAGCACGGCCACGAGGTCGGCGAGCTCGACCGGCAGGCTGTAATTCTCCGGGTTGCGGTCGTAGTCCGAGCGGCCGCGCCCGCGCGAGTCGAGCGCAATCACTCGCCGCGGTGCCTTCGGATCGCTCGCAAGCTCGGCCGCCAGCGTCTCGAAGTCGGCGGCCGTCCGCGCCAGCCCGGGCAGGCAGACCACCGGCAGCGCCGCGGAGATCCGCGGCCCATGGCTGCGCACATGCAGCTTGAGCCCGTCCTGGGCCGTGACGAAGGCGCTAGCCGCCGAATCCGAGCTCATGGTCGACGCCTATCCTGTGCCCGTGACATCCGTGCCTCGTGGAGAGGGATGGCAGGTGGCGTCGAGCGAGGTCAACCGCACAGTCCCGGCAACGTTGCATGGCGGATTTCGACCGCCGAGGGGGCGGCAGTAGTGGCTTGCCCGCGGCGCCGATGGTCTATCGGGACCCATCCGCAGAGGCGGTGGCCGCGCCGCGACGCAAGTCGGATTCGATGAGCAGCTTCGAGCTGGCGCCGAAGCGAACGCGGTAGACCTGCAGGTTTTCGAGCACGCGCTGCACGTAGTTGCGCGTCTCGGAGAACGGAATTCGTTCGACCCAATCGATCGGATCGACCTTGGGATCGCGCGGGTCGCCGTAATTGGCGATCCACTGCCGCACGCGGCCGCGGCCGGCGTTATAGCCCGCGAAGGTGAGGATATGGGATCCGCGATAGTCGACATAGAGGTCGCCGAGCTCGGCCGCGCCCAGTTGCACGTTGTAGCTCTGGTCGCTCAGCAGCCGCTTCTCGTCAAAGGAGGCGCCAAACTTCCTGCTCACATAGCGGCCAGCCTCGGGCGTGACCTGCATCAGGCCCATCGCGCGCGCGCTCGAAACCGTCCTCGGGTTGAAGGTGCTCTCCTGGCGGGCGATGGCATAGACCACCGCCGGGTCGATTGCGGGTCCGATCGCATGATAGTTGGGAATGCCGATGGCGGGAAACGCATAGTGGTCGAGGGGCAGGCCGCGCCCGAGCGCGGACTTGCCGAGAAGCACCATGGCGCGCGCGTCGTGGTGGCGCGCCGCGACTTCTCCGAGCGCCGCCAGCGTTGCGACGTCCGTGGACCGCTCGCCGAGATCGGCCAGCGACCCCGCGATCAGATCACGTTCGTCGATGGCGTAGAGCAGGTCGATCGCGCGCACGACGTCGAGGCTCACCTTCCGCCGATCGGGCTCGGGCGGCGGGCGCACGACCATGTCCTTGCGACCGAGCCGCGCTCGCGCGATCTGGCCGTAATAGGCGGTGGAATAGCGCGCCGCCGCCTCGTAATAGGCGTGCGCCTGTTCCCTTCGTCCCAGTGCCTCCGCCGCGCGGCCTTGCCAGTAGCCCGCGCGGGCAATCGCGATCGGATTGTCGTTGCCGTCGGCGACTTTGGCGAAATGGCCGAGCGCGGTTGCCGGGTCGTTGAGGAAGCGCAACGCGATCCAGCCGGCGGTGAACTCGTGCTCGGCGCGATAGTTCTCCCTGCTCGGGATGGCGGCATCGCGCGCGACGCGATAGGCGGTCTTGGCCTCGCCGAGGTCGAGAAGCTTGCGGGCGACGAGCCGGCGTTCGATCCACCATTCGTTGGTGTCGATCGTCTGCCCGTGGTTGGATGGCACGGACAGCATCAGTTCGGCAGCTTCCTCGGTTTTGTCGGCACGCCGGAGAAACTGGATGCGGCTGAAAATGTAACCGACGTCGCGGTGCGCGTCCGCCGGCACCTCGTTGAGCAAGGCCCCGGCGTTGGCCGCCTTCCTGATCACGGCGATGCGCGCCTTGGCGATGGCCGGCGCGTCGCCGCCGGCGCGCTGCGCCGAGCGCAGTCCGCCTTCGACGTCCTCCGCATAGAGGCGCATGTGCATGCGCGCTCTGTGATCGGCCGGCGTGATCAGATCCCCGAACACGTCCAGGGCCAAGCCCTCGAGCTCGCCGGAAAAATAGTCGTTGCGCCAAGCCTCGCGCGCAATGCGTTGCGCGCCGGCGCGGTCGCCCTGCAGAAGCAGCGCACGGGCGAGAGCGAACGTGCCCTTCGTCGTGGTCGGCTTGTGCTTGGCGAAAAAGGCCCGCACGAAGGCGGGGTCGCGGCGATCGGACCACAGCGTCGTCTCGGCGCGGCGCTGCAGCAGGCCGATCGCGGGCCAGCCGGGGTTCTCAGCGATGAACGTCATGTAGCGGCGCAGGTCGATGCTTTCATTGTCGTCGCTGCGCAGGATCGCCCATTCGACCAGCTTGCGGGCGACCGGATCGCTGATCCCCTTCTGCAGCTCGGCCGCCTGCGTCGTCCTACCGCGGCGGGCGGCGGTAATCGCCTCCTTCAGAGCTGCCAGGTCGGCCGCGGACGCCGTCTCGGTCGCGGCCAAGACCGATCGAACGGGGTGGCTCGTGGCGGTGGAGGCCGCCGCGGT
>JBAUOM010000407.1:0-11220 GCA_049579765.1 Xanthobacteraceae bacterium | reverse complement strand
GGGTTGCAGACGCCGCAAACGGCCGGATCGAGCGCCGCCTTGAGGCTGATCTCCGGCCCGATGCCGGCCGGGTCGCCGGCGGCGATGGCGATTTTCGCCCTGTCGCTCATGCCCTCGCGCCCGCCGTCCAGTCGCATCGAGACGAACCGCCGGCCTACTCCCACGGCATCAGCGAAGCGTGGATCACGTCCGGCACGCCCTCGCCGCCGACCGACTTGATGGCGAGGTCCACGTCCCTGAGCCCGAACCTGTGGGTGGTCACCTTCTCCAGCGGGAAACGCTTCGACGCGAGCTGCGCCAGGGCGAGTTCGCACGCCTTGAAGCTGTGGCCGCGCGCGCTCTTGATGGTGATGAACTTCACGGTGACCTTCTCGAGCGGGAAATTCGGAAATTCCTTCATCTCGCCTTGCACCACCATCGTCCCCCCCTTGCGCTTGAGCGCTTCGACGCCGAGCAGGATCGGTATCGTGCCGGCGCCGGCCGTGCAGTCGAGCGCAACGTCGACGCCTTTGCCGCCGGTGATCTCCATGATGCGCGCGAGCGGGTCTTCACGCTCGACGTCGATGGTGGCGTCGGCGCCCAGCGCCTTGGCGACCTCCATGCGCGCGCGGTCCTTGGACCGGCCGGTGACGATGATGAGCGCGGCGCCCGCCTGCCGGCAGATCACGGTCTGCGAGAGTCCTTGCTGACCCGGCCCCTGGATGAGCACCGTGGAATTGTAGCCGACGCCCCCGTCGAACAGCGACCACTCGACGCCGTTGGCCATGGGAGTCACCAGGCCCGCCAATTCCGGGGTCACGCCTTCGGGCACGCGATGCACGACGGCGTTCCAAGGCAGGTAGACGTATTGGGCGAAGCCGCCCCAGAGATGGGGCGCCCGTTCGGCCGAGGTGTAGCCGTAGCGGATGCCGTCGGGGTTGTAGCGCCAGTCGGTGTTCTCACAGTGACGGTACTGGCCGAGATGGCACCACTCGCACTTTCCGCACATGACGTAGTGCTCGACGAACACCAGGTCGCCTTCCTTGAAGCCTTTGCGTCGCGTGAACTCGCGACCCGCCTTGGCGATGGTGCCGATATTCTCGTGCCCCATGATCACCGGGCTCTTGGTCGGCGGCGTCTTGTACAATTTGACGTCGGTACCGCAGATCCCGGCGACCTCCATCTTCATCAGCGCGCTGTCCTCCGGGATGTCCGGCATTGGGTATTCGCGGATCTCGGTCTTGCTTGGGCCCGTTCGCACCGCCGCAAGGACTTTTTCCACCACCGAAGCGACCTCCACTGAGCGATCGTCACCTTGTGGGCGGGCACTCTAGGAGGGGGCCTTGCGCGGTCAAGCGCGATTTGCGCTCCGCTGCGGGCCCGGAGGTTCGGTTAACGCGTGCCGACCGTGCTATGCTCGCTGCGCCTACTTTGCCGCGCGTAACCCGACATTGCCTGTTGGGGCGCGTGGGACCGATTGCACGGCCAGCAACCGAAAGCGCAGGGCGCGCCTACCCCATCCAATGCTGCGGCCACTCGAGAAGCGTCCCGAATACGTCGCGGCCCTGGACCGGGTGAAAGCGTGGACGCGCGAGCGGTTCGAGTTGCCTGCAGACGCGACGATCTTCGTCTCCGAGATTTCCTGCATGCTGCCGGGCTGCCCGCCGCGCGAGACCGTGGTTGCGTTCTGGACCGGCAACGGCACGCGGCATCAGTTCAAGGTGTTCAAGCCGGCGGTGGAAGTAGTGCTCGACGACCTTCCTCCCGCCTGGCTGAAGAATGCGCTGGTCGTGGTCGACGGCGTCGGTTGGGAGTGCTGCTAGGCCGGCTTGCGAAGGGGCGCCCGAATGCCTTACGCTGTCCTTGGAACCGAGTTCCACATAGCGGAACGCCATTCCGCCGCGGCGAGGTGCCGTCGACCTTCCATCAAACGCCGGGCGACCACGGACACGACTCGATGTTACGGAAAGACCAGAACGACCTGCTGACGCAGACCGGCCCGGGCACGCCGATGGGCGAGATGTTTCGCGCCTACTGGATCCCGGCGCTGCTGCGGGAGGAACTGCCCGAGAACGATTGCCCGCCGGTGCGCGTCAAGCTCCTGTCGGAGCGGCTGCTCGCGTTCCGCGACAGCGACGGCAGGTACGGTTTGATCGACGAATTCTGCGCCCATCGCGGCGTGTCGTTGTGGTTCGGACGCAACGAGGAAGGTGGCCTGCGCTGCTCCTATCATGGCTGGAAATACGACGTGACCGGCCGCTGCACCGACGTCCCTTCCGAGCCGCACGAGAGCGGCTTCTGCCAGAAGATCAGGCTCAAGTCCTATCCCCTGATCGAACGCGGGCCGCTGCTTTGGACTTATATGGGCCCACCGGAGAAGCAGCCGCCGTTGCCGGAATGGGAATTCGCCACCGTGCCGGCGGAGCAGGTCTTCGTCTCCAAACGCCTGCAGGAATCCAACTGGCTGCAGGCCATGGAGGGCGGCATCGATTCGAGCCACGTCTCGTTCCTGCATCGCGGCGACCTCGGCTCCGATCCGCTGTTCAAGGGTGCCAAGGGCAACCAGTACAACCTGTCCGACACTCAGCCTTATTTCGAGGTCGTGGAGCAGCCGGGCGGGCTCTTTATCGGCGCCCGGCGCAATGCCGAGAACGGCAACTACTACTGGCGCATCACGCCCTGGGTGATGCCCTGTTTCACCATGATCCCGCCGCGCGGCGACCATCCGATCCACGGCCACTTCTGGATCCCGATCGACGACGAGAATTGCTGGGCGTGGAGCTACGACTTCCATCCCGTGCGCGCGCTCTCCGCGCGCGAGGTCGCGGCGATGCGCGACGGCGCCGGCGTGCATTGCAAATACGTTCCGGGCACCTACCGGCCGCTCGCCAACAAGGACAACGACTACCTGATCGACCGCGCCGCCCAGAAGGCCGGCACGAGCTTCAGCGGCGTCGCCGGCTTTGCGATCCAGGACGCCTCGCTGCAGGAGAGCATGGGACCAATCTGCGACCGCACCAAGGAGAACCTGGTCTCTACCGACAACGGCATCATCATGGCGCGCCACCGCCTGATGCGGGCGGCCAAGGCGCTGGCGGAGAAGGCGGTGACGCCGCCCGGCGTCGATCCCGCCCACCACAAGGTGCGCTCGGCCTCGGTGGTGCTGCCGCCGGACCAGGCGTTCAAGGACGCGGCCAAAGACGCGCTCACCTCGCGACAGGGCGTGGCGCAGACGACGGTGTAACGCGGACCGGTTTGATCGCCGTGATGTCGCAAAACTGCCGCGCCGTCGTCCGCGCGAGCGCCGGGCACCCATCGTGCCACGCGCGCAGGCTTGCGGGACATAGGTCGCCGTTTTTGCGGGACGACGACGGAAAGTGAAGTGACGAACGACACGCGTCATGCCTGATCTCAGACTGAAGACCGTCACCCGTACGCAGGGCAACAACCGCGCGCTCAAGGACGGCACGGTTGAGCCGAAGACTTTCCGATTTCAGTTCGAAGAGGTCGATCCACTCATCGCAGCGTTCCGCCGCATGGTGCGGGGCAACGAATTCGACATCTGCGAGATGGCGATCACCACCTACATCTGCGCCAAGGCGCACGGCAAGCCGATGACGGCCGTGCCGGTGTTTCTGGTGCGCGCCTTTCATCACGGCGCGATCCTGGTCAATACCGAGGCCGGCATCCGTACGCCCAAGGATCTCGAAGGCAAGAAGGTCGGCGTCAATCGCGGCTACACCGTCACCACCGGCGTGTGGGCGCGCAGCGTCCTGCAGGACGAGCATGGGGTCGACCTGAGCAGGATTACCTGGGTGCTGTCCGGCGACGAGCACGTGGCGGAGTACCGGCCGCCGGCCAACGTGGTGCCGATCGAGGCGGGCAACAAGATGGGCGACATGCTCGCCGCGGGCGAGCTTGCCGCCGCCATTGGCGTCGAGGCGAGCGCGCCCGGCGTGCAACCGCTCATCCCCGATGCGCTGGAGGCCGGGCTGGCGGCGCTGCGCCGGCGCGGCCATTACCCCATCAATCACACCGTGGTGATCAGGGACGAGTTGATCGCGAGGCATCCCGATCTCCCCGCCGACGTCTTCCACGCCTTCGCCGAAGCGAAGCGCCGCTATGTCGAGCGCCTGCAATCCGGGACGATCGAGAAGCCGACCGAGGTCGACGAGGTGCACCGGCGGGTGATGGCGGTCATCGACGATCCGCTCCCCTACGGCATCGCGCCGAATCGCAAGGTGATCGAGGACCTCATCGGCCACGCGCTGACCCAAGGCATCATCACCAAGCCCATAACGGCGGACGAACTGTTCGCGCCAAGCACGCGCGGCTTGGTAGGATAGTTTCTCCTACGTCATTCCGGGCGTGCTTAAGGCGGCGCGAACCCGGAATCCATAACCACGAACTCGGATTATGGATTCCGGCCGCCTCGCTACGCTCGGCCCCGGAATGACGAACCGTAAGGACGTGTACCATGGCGGATTTCGTTGCGAGCCATCGCCTCACCGAGGAGGCGAGCCTCAAGATGCTCGCCGCCGGGGTCGCCAAGGCGAACGAACTCGGCTGCAAGGTCAGTCTGGCGGTGGTCGACCAGAGCTGTCGCCTCATCGCCTTCCTGATGATGGACGGGGCGCGTCACTTCTCGATCATCACCACGCAGCGCAAAGCGATCACTGCCGCCTCGCAACGCCTGCCCACCGGATATGCGCCGGAGGAAAATGCGCTGAGCATGGCGGTGCGCATGGGCGACTTCACCAACGTGCAGGGCGGCTTCCCGATCACGGTCGCGGGCGAGGTCGTCGGCGCCGTTGCCGCCGGCGGTGCCAGGATCGAGCAGGATGTCGCAGTGGCGCAGGCGGCGCTCGCGGCGCTCGGCGTGGCGGGCCCGTAGAGGTTGGCTAACTAGCCCTATGAGTTCATGGCGTTGTCGAGAAACGCCAGCACCCGCGCCGGCACGCTCGCCTCGGTCTGCTCTGCGACAGCAAGGTCCCAGTATTGCGAGCGCGGCAGGCATTCCTCCAGGTAGCGCGCGGCCGAGGTGGCGTGGGCGGCGTCGCGGCCGGGAACGACGAGCGCGGGAATGTCGAGGGCAAGCAGGTCCTCGGGCTCCGCTCCCGGGGCGGTGTCGCGGTCGAACAGGGTCCGCGCCATGCCGGCCACGACGAGCTTGTAGGCGTCGACGCTCTGTTTGGCATAGGCCGCGGCGAAGGCAGGATCGGCCTTGATCACCGCCGCCCACGGTCCGCCTCTCGGATCGGCGCCGAACGGCTTGCCGTCCTTGGCGACGAGCGCGACGACTGCGTCGAGGCCGTGCTGCTGCACGAAGGCCAGGTGCTCGGCGAAACGCTGGTGACTGCTGATACGGTACTTGGCGCCACCGACCGGCCAATAGAGCACCATGCTCAGCGTCACTTGCGGATAGGCCACTACGAACGCGGTCACTGGGCAGCAGCCCATGCAGCCGCCCATGATGTGCGCCCGTTCGATGCCGAGGTGGTCGAGCAGTCCCTTGCCCTGCGTCACGTAATGCGACCAGGTCACGCGCTCCACGCGTCCGCCCGAGCGGCCGCATTCGCGCCGGTCGAACAGGATGCAGGTGTAGTTCTTCGGGAGGTGATCGAGCAGCTTGATCCTGGCGTAGACGCCCTGCGTCGACCAGTTCTCGACGACCGCATTGAAGCCGCCGGGCGCGTACATCAGGAGCGGCGGCCCTGAGCCCACCACCTCGTAGCGCGTGGCGATGCCGTCGATGATTGCCGTCGCCATCCCGCTCAGCCTTTGATCTGGCGGCCGGCGCGTATGTCGGCGATCAGCGCAGTGAAGGCGTCGAGGCTGGCCTTGGCCACGTTGGCGTAGGTCTCGGTCTTGGAGTCGAGCCATTTTTCGCCGTAGCCGATGGCGGTGTGGGCGAGGCGCACGCGCCCATCGAGCCAGGGTCCGCCGCCGAAGCCGCCGAGCACGGGAATCTTGACGGCGCCGACGACCGCGGCGCCCGCCGCCGGGCCGGAATTGGTGAAGTCGAGCAGAGACGCGCCCGCGTCCTCGAGCAGCTTCGCCTGTTCCACCAACTTCGCCGTCATCTCCGGCGGCGCCTGCGCGCCGGGCGCGGATTGGGCGCCATAGGGGATGCCGTATTGCAGCGCCGTCTGCGGAGTGACGCCGAATTGCGCAAACACCGGAATGCCCGCGCGCACCACAGCGCGCACCGCATCGGGAAAGTCGGCGGCGCCGTCGAGCTTGACCATGTCGGCGCCGCCCTCCTTCACCAGCCGGATCGCCGCCTTGACCGCGCTGTCAGTCCCTTCCTGCAGCGGCCCGAAGGGAAAGTCGCAGCTCACCAGCGCGCGCGTGGTGCCGCGGCGAACCGCCTTGCACACAACGAGCATCTCTTCCATCGTGACTTCGAGCGGATTCGTGTGGCCCCACAGATTGACGCCGACCGAGTCTCCGACCGAGACGATGTCGACCCCGGCGCGGTCGGCGATGCGCGCGATCTGGTAGTCCCAGGCGACCACGCCGACGCTCTTTCTTCTCCCCTCGCGTTTCATCTCGAGGAGCGCCGGTATCGTGACCTTGGTCTCCATCAGAACTTCTCTACCCAGGGCCGCAGCTCGATTTCCCACGCCCAGGCGCTACGCGGCTGATGGATGAGGTGCATGTAGGAGGCGGCGATGGCATCAGGATCGAGCAGGCTGTCGGGATTGTCCGCCGACTCGGCGCGGCGGGCGCTGCGGATGCCGCCGTCGACCACGATGTGGGCGACGTGAATGCCCTGGGGCGAAAGCTCGCGCGCCATGCTCTGAGCCAGCCCGCGCAGCGCGAACTTGCCCATGGCGAACGGCGCCGACTGCGGGTAGCCCTTCACCCCCGCGGACGCGCCGGTGAGCAGGATGGCGCCATGCTTGTGCGGCAACATCCGCCGCGCCGCCTGTTGCGCCACCAGGAACGCGCCGTAGGCCGTGACCGCGAGCGCCTTCTCCACGTCGGCGGGGTCGAGGTCGACGAAGGGGCCACGGGTGCGATAGCTGGCGTTGTAGATCACGATATCAGGCACTCCCACGGCGGCATCGACAGCTGCGAACAGCTTGTCCACCTGCGCGCGATCGCTGGCGTCGCAGGCGAATGCCTTGGCGCCGGTCTCCTTGACGAGCGCCTCAAGGTCGCCGGTGGTGCGCGCCGCGAGCGCGACTTTGATACCGTCCTTGGCCAGGGCCCGCGCGAGCGCGGCGGAGAGCCCGGAACCGGCGCCGACGATCAGAGCAGCCTTGAATTTGACGTCCGTCATGGTGAGATCCAGTTGGAGCGTGTCGGGATACAGTGAGCGAGACTAACACGGCGCATGGATCGACCGCGATGGCACGCTTTCTCGTCATGCTCGGCCTTGCGCTCCTGGTGGTCGGCCTGCTCTGGCCGTATCTGACCAGGCTCGGTCTCGGCCGGCTGCCCGGCGACATCGTCATCGAGCGCGACAACGTCACCTTCTACTTCCCGCTGGCAACCTGCTTGTTGCTGAGCCTGTTGTTCAGCCTGGTCTTGTGGGTTGTGAACCGCTGAGGGTGCCGGCGATGCCGGGACGGCCCGATCCAGGATGTCGGCGAGGCGCGGGAAGGAACGGCCGGTTCGCGCGCGTCAGGCGCGCCGGCTTACTGCCGGTATTGCTGGATACGGGTGGTGCGCAGGCCGGCGAGGCCGTGCTGGTCAATGGAATATTGCCAGGACAGGAACTCTTCGACCGTCAGGGTGTAACGGCTGCAGGCTTCCTCGAGCGAAAGCAGGCCGCCGCGCACGGCAGCGACGACCTCGGCCTTGCGCCGGATGACCCAGCGCTTCGTGCCCGGTGCCGGCAGGTCGGCGATCGTCAGCGGGCTGCCGTCCGGCCCGATGACGTATTTGGCCCGCGGTCGCAGGGGCTCCGTCATGAATCAACTCACGCACTACCTGGCAATTTGCCTGAATCTAACCGCTGCGACTTAAGATTTGCCTAAACGGAACCGCGCAATCGGACCATTGCGGCCGACTTGCCGCCGCCGGAGCGGCCCTGTGCGGTCGCAGACCTTGCAAATTCCCTAACGGGCGGAGGTGCAGGCGACGCGCCCTTGTCGGCGGGGCCGCCGCCGACCCGTCGACGCGCACCCCATTTCTTCGAGAGAAATCATGTCGGTTCAATAGCTTGGCTAATTCCGAAATGGCGCGAAGGGGCGCCCGGCGCTGCAACTGCTCGCCGGAGCCGCCTGCGCCCTTGCTGCTCGTGCGATCCGGGCGCCGAGTCCCTATAATAAAGCCAAGCGACCGCGGCGGTCCGTTCGGACGGCCTTGAGTCGCGCGAACCGGGCCGGAACCGATCGCAATGCGCAACAGTCTCGATCTCGAGGGCCGGCCGCAAGATACCCGCGTGGTGGTCGCCATGTCGGGCGGCGTCGATTCCTCGGTGACGGCGGCACTGCTCGAGGCCGAGGGTTACGACGTCATCGGCGTGACGCTCCAGCTCTACGATCACGGCGCCGCCACCCACCGCAGGGGTGCCTGCTGCGCGGGCCAGGACATCTACGACGCGCGCGCCGTGGCGGAGCGGATCGGCATTCCCCATTACGTGCTGGACTACGAGAGCCGCTTCAAGGAAATGGTGATCGACCGTTTCGCCGAGAGCTATGTCGCGGGCGAGACGCCGGTGCCCTGCATCGAGTGCAATCAGTCGATCAAGTTCCGCGATCTGCTTTCGACCGCGCACGAGCTCGGCGCCACGGTGTTGGCGACCGGCCACTACGTGGCGTCGCGGCCGCTGCCGAGCGGAGGCCGGGCGCTCTTCCGCGCCCGCGAGGCGGAGCGCGACCAGAGCTATTTCCTGTTCGCCACCACGCGCGAGCAACTCGAGGCGTTGCGTTTCCCGCTCGGCGACAAGACCAAGGCGGAGACGCGTGAGCTTGCGCGCCGTTTCGAGCTTACCGTCGCCGACAAGCACGACAGCCAGGACATTTGTTTCGTGCCGTCCGGCCGCTACACCGAGGTGATCGAACGGCTCAAGCCGGGCGCCGCCGAACCCGGCGACATCGTCGACGTGGAAGGGCGGGCGCTCGGCCGCCATTCCGGCATCATTCATTTCACCGTCGGCCAGCGGCGCGGGCTCGGCGTTGCGGCCGGTTATCCGCTCTATGTGGTGCGGCTCGACGCGGCGTCGCGGCGCGTCGTGGTCGGGCCACGCGAGGCGTTGCGCACCAGCCGGATGCGGCTGCGCGACGTCAATTGGCTGGGTGACGGCACCATCGACCATGCGCTGTGCGCCGGGTGGCACGAAGTCTTCGTGAAGGTGCGATCCACCCGCCCGCCGCAGCCGGCTTGGCTGAGTCGGGGAGCCGAGGGCATCGAGGTCGATCTCGTCGCCGGCGAGGACGGAGTATCGCCGGGCCAAGCCTGCGTATTTTACGACGCGGCCGAGGGTCAGGCGCGCGTGCTCGGCGGCGGCTTCATCCAGAGCGCGGTCGCGGCGACGCGCCTGGCTCCTGCCCACGACGCCTGTGCGGCCGCCGCCGCAAGCCGGCTATAGCTCGAATTGGTGTGTGACGGGGGCGATGGCGGGCGAAATCGACATCGACACGGTGGCGCGAGCCTACGCGCGCTGGGCGCCGGTCTACGACATCGTGTTCGGAGCGGTGTTCGACGCCGGCCGCAAGGCCTCGATCGCGGCGGCCGAGCGCATCGGCGGGCGCATTCTCGATGTCGGGATCGGCACCGGCATCTCGCTGACCGATTATGCCGCCGCGCACCGCATCGTCGGCGTGGATTACTCCGAGCCGATGCTGCGCAAGGCGCACGAGCGCGTCGCTGCGCACGACCTCGCCCATGTCGAGGCGCTGGCCGTGATGGACGCGCAGCATCTGGGCTTTCCCGACGCCTTCTTCGATGCCGTGGTGGCGCAATACGTCATCACCACCGTGCCCGACCCGGAGGCGGCGCTCGACGAGTTCGCGCGCGTCACCAAGCCGGGCGGCGAGATCATCCTGGTCAACCACCTCGGCGCAGAGGAGGGGCCGCGTCGAGTGTTCGAGCAGAGCTTTGCCCCACTGGCGCGGCGGCTCGGCTGGCGTCCGGAATTCCGCTGGGGGCGTCTGGCGCAATGGGCCGAACGCCACGGCGGCGTGCAGGTGCTGGAACGGCGGCCGATGCCGCCACTCGGGCATTTCTCGCTGATCCGGTTCGAGCGACTCACGACCAGCGCGAATGGGCGGTAAGGGGGCGGGCGATGGCGAGCCCGCTCGCGCCCGCCCGGGATACGTCCGCGTCAACGACCTGATCCGCGGCAGGGGGCCGGCGCGGAAGCCGTGGCGCTCACGCGGTCCGAGTGGTTTCCAATTCCACCGGAAGGGACGCCGCGGGACGCTGCTCGCAGCCAAGCGGTTCTGGGTCGAGGACGCCGACTGTCCACATCCAGTTCATGATCGCCCTGGCGGTCTGTGGCGGTATGCGGCGCGTCCAGTGCGAGACAATCTCCTCCGTTTCCGACGCAGCGTCCAGCTCGTCCAGGAGTGGCGCGAGCGCGACGCCGCCGAGATAGGCGACCGGGCGCTCGAGATGCGGATGAATCATCGCGCGCTCGCGCCGGATCTGGGCGCCCGCGAGCACGGGCACGTCGACGAAGCGGAGCTGCGGCGATGCGCGCAGGCGCGCCGCCGGCGAGGTTCCGGCTCGCACTTGCGGCGCAGGATCGGCCGGCGGGCTTCCCGCCGGTGAAGACCGGCGCGTCCAGAACGAATTTTGCTCCCCGTGCCCTCGATAGAGCCGTCCCGCGCTCCGCCGGCTGCTCGTCGCCGCGGCCTGCCTGCGCTCGCGATAGAACTCCAGTGCGGCGGCACGATCGCCGCCAGTCAGGATGGTATGCACCGCGGCGCTCGCCTGGATGGCGGATAGCACGGCGTCTTGAATGCCCTGCGAGGACAGCGGGTCGATGGCAACCGCTGCTTCGCCGACGCGGATGAGGTCCGGTCCGATCAAGTCCGGGCTGATGCGGGCGGTGGCGTCGCGCACACGCACCGGCCCGAGCATTTCCCCCCGCAACAGGTGCTTGAGAAGCTTCGATTGCGCTAGCAGTTGCCGATAGGATGCGGCGCGGCTCGCCGCGCCCGATCCGGCCGCGCGTTCCGCATCGAGAAAGATCGTAGCGGCGTAGCCGCCGCCTGGCAGCGGGCTTCCCCAAAACCACGCATCGCGGCCGGCCTCTATCCGCGTCTCGGCGAAGGATCGATC
>JBAUOM010000406.1:0-2153 GCA_049579765.1 Xanthobacteraceae bacterium | reverse complement strand
GAGCCGCGGCCGTTCACGCTGCGCCTGTTCCTGGCGCGCGGGAATGACGGCTGGCGCGTCATGCCGGGCGGCTTCGTGCGCGTGGCCAACGATGTCGACGCGCGCGCGGTGAGCCTGCAGCGCGGCGGCAGCACGGCCGACGCCTGGGTGCTCTCCGACAAGCCGGTCGCCGAAACGACGCTGCTGCCCGCGCCGGACCGCATCGTCATCTCGCGCGCGACCGGAGCGCTGCCAAGCCGCGCCGCCGCCAACCTGTTCTGGGTCGCGCGCTATGTGGAGCGGGCGGAGGCGACGCTGCGGCTCATCCGTGCGCTGGTCAACCGATCGAGCGACAGCGACAAGGCCGCCATGCGGGTGCTCGCACGCATCGCCTCGCTGCTCGGCGCATGGGAAGCGGTGCCGACGGAGCTGCCCAACGTCAGACCGGTGCTGGTCGCCGCCGCCGCCCTGCAGCGCCGCGACCTCGACGGCGCGCTGCCTTATCTCGTGAGCGCGGCGCAGTCGGCGGCATCGGTGATCCGCGACCGTTTCTCCCCCGACGCCTGGCGGGCGCTGACCGATCTGTTCGAACTCATCAATGCGCCGATCGAGCGGCCGCCGACGGAGAGCGCGATCTTCGAGCGCACCAATAGCGCGCTGCGCATCGTCGCCTCGTTCTCGGGATTGGCGCAGGAAAACATGAGCCAGCTCGCGGGTTGGCGTTTCCTCGAGCTGGGCCGCCGCATCGAGCGCGGGCTCGCGACCTGCCGCTTCGTCCGCCAGTTCGCGTTCACCGCGCTCGACGGCGCGCTCGACGTCCTGCTGGAGCTCGCAGACAGCCAGATCACATATCGGCTGCGCTACGTCATGGTGGCGGCGCCGGTACCCGTCATCGATCTGGTGGCGCTCGATCCCAACAATCCGCGCTCGGTCGCCTATCAATTGGCGCGCATCGAAGCCCATCTCGCCGTGCTGCCACAGCGCAGCGAAGACGGCCGCCTGTCGCCGCCCGAGCAGATCGCAACCGCGCTCGCCACCCGGTTCCGCACCGCGGATGCTGCCGTGCTCGACGCGGCGACGTTCCTCGGCGCCGAAGACGCCCTCATGAAGCTCGCCGATGTCATCGCGTCGACCTACTTCACCACCCATGAGCGGGCGCAGTCGCGGTGGGAGGCGCTGGGATGATCTACGACATCCGGCAGGTCACGAACTACGATTACGCGTCTGCGGTCGCCTACGCGCGCCACGTGTTGCGACTCACACCGATCGACCGGCCGGGACAGCGCGTTCACGCCGCCGCCCTGGAAATCGAGCCAACCCCGATCGCGCGGCGCGAAGGACGGGATTTCTTCGGCAACAGGATGACGTGGATCGAGTTCGATCAGCCGCACGAATGGCTGAGCGTTCGAGTCGCCGCGCGGGTTGCGGTCAACGTTGCCGGCACGCCGCCGGCGACGCCGCGGTGGGAGGCGGTTCGCGACGCCGCGTTCGCTTCGACCGATCTGTCGCCGAACTCGCCCGTGCACTACGTGTTTCCGAGCCGGCAAGTCTCGCTCGATCCGGAAATCCGCGCCTACGCCGCCGAGAGCTTCACGCCGGGACGGGCCGTGCTCGACGCCGCGGTCGATCTCATGCGGCGGATCAAGGCGGACTTTATCTACGAGATCGGCGCGACCACGGCGTCGACGACGCCGCCGATGTCGTTCGCGCTGCGCCGTGGCGTCTGCCAGGACTTCGCCCACATCATGATTTCCGGGATGCGCGGGCTTGGTCTGCCCGCCGCCTATGTCAGCGGCTATCTCAAGTCCGGGCGTGCGCAGGAGGACGACCTCGCCGGCGCCGACGCGATGCATGCCTGGGTGCTGGTGGGATGCGGGGAGGAGGCTGGCTGGTGCGGGCTTGATCCGACCAATGGAATTTTCGCCGGCGACGATCACGTCGTGCTTGCCATCGGCCGCGACTACGCCGACGTCGCTCCGATCGACGGCGTCATCTACGCCTCCGGCGGCCAGCGCCTCGAAGTGTCGGTGAGTGTCACGCCGGTCGCGTAGGGGCCTGCTCGGCAAAATTTAGGATCGGTTGGGCAGGCCGGGGTCGTGCCGCGGGCTCCTACCTCCCGCTTGCGGGGAGAGGTCGACGCGCACGCAGACAGGTTTACACGGTCTGCGCAAGCT
>JBAUOM010000405.1:0-1546 GCA_049579765.1 Xanthobacteraceae bacterium | reverse complement strand
TCGCAGGGCCGTGGCGCCCTCGACCCCGTCCGCTACGGCGACTGGGAGGTCAAAGGTATCGCCACGGATTTTTGAGCGTACCGCGGTGGCGCGGCCAGCGTGCGGGTCGAGCCGCATGCCGAACGGACCGCCCTGAGGCCGTGCCGCCGTGACCGGGTCTCCGCGCGCGCTGTCGCAGCGCGCATGGTCGTTCACCTGGGCACGCTCGCCCGCACGGCGAACGTGCCGACGCGTCGTCAGCTCACCGAAATGACGCGCGGCTTTGCCTCCTCCGCCTTCGGCAGGGTAAGCGAGAGCACGCCGTCCTTCATTTCGGCGCTGATCCGCTTCTGATCGATCCTGCTCGAAAGCCGAAAGCTTCTGGCGTAGTTGCCGACATTGTATTCGGTGTAGATCGGCTGCAGCCCCTCATACTTGGAGAAGTCGATGCGGCCGTAGACGTTCAGGACACCGTCCTCGATTCCGACTTCGACGCTGGTTTTCTCCACGCCGGGCATTTCCATCACGACGTTCAAGGCGTCCTTGGTCTCATAGATGTCCGTGGTCGGCAGGAATACCCGCGACGGAACCGTCGCCTCCTCTCGTTTATCGACCTCACGTTTCTCCTGGACCCGCAGTTCTTGCTTGGAAGCCATGGTTGCGCTCCGAATTTGCATTGCCGTCTTTATTACAAGTGGCGCGTCACGCGATGCGGATGGTCCGCGGTTTCGCGCTTTCAGCGGTTGCGATGAACAACGCCAGCACGCCGTCGCGGTATTCCGCCTTTATGCCCTCCGGATCGATTTCAACCGGAATCGTCAACGTCCGATCGAACTCGCCCGACACGCGCTCGCGGCGATGAACGCTGACGCCTTCGTCGAAGCTGATGGATTTCTTGCCCGCGATGCGGATCGTGTTCTCCTTGGCTTGAATTTCCAGCTCGTTTTTGTTGATGCCGGGCAACTCCACGATGGCGACGAAATCGTTGCCCTGCTGGAAGACGTTGATGGGCGGAAATGGACCCATGCTGGTCGTCGCGTCCCGGAGCCAATCGCTCGCCCGGCGCGCGTCCAGGGCCCGCTGTAGGCCGAACAGCACGTCAAAAGGATCGCCGAATGTCATGCTCATGGCTACACCCCTGCGGAATGCCAAAGCTCTCTTCGTCGGCGGGTAGGGCGATGCACTGCGAACCCCGCCATGCCCTCGCAGGGTTCGATTTGGGGGGCGCGTTAGCACTGTCAAGGGGAGAGTGCTAAATTTTGCAGGGACGCTCCGCCACTCCCGCAGCAAGGCCTCGTTGCGGGTCGCCCCGCGAGCCGGCGCCGGCATAGTGTGGCGGTTCAGAAGTCCGCATCATTCTCGCGGCGAGTCGGAAATGCGGACTTCTGAACCAAAGCCACACTAAATCAATAAGTTGCTAGTGTCCTTCGAATCCGAAGTTCGCAAACGAGGGTGCCGCTTAATGATGCGAACTTCGGAATCGGGACACTAAAGTGAGTCCCGTCGAGATGGAATCAGCGCGAGCGGCAAACTCGGTCTGCTCCCTCCCCCCTTGTGGGGGAGGGCT
>JBAUOM010000404.1:0-4872 GCA_049579765.1 Xanthobacteraceae bacterium | reverse complement strand
CGATGACGGCATCGACCCAACCGGAGCGCGGAACTTCGGAGGTCGGCGACGGCCGCGGCGCTGCGAGCGCGGGAACCGCTGCCGCACCGGCGGCGGATGCAAGGAAGAGGCGACGGCTCAGGCGTTTCATGGCGTGCGGAGGTCTTGCGTGGCGAGGTCTATCATGGAATCTGCGAAGATGCGCGCGGCAAATCGTTTCCTCCCCCGCCGCGCTTGCGGTATCGACGTGCCTTGCCCGAAAGCCGAAGCGAGGAACTGCGGCCCTCGTTTGCTCAGGCCCGGTCGGCTTTGAAGGAGCGGAGGACAACACCGATGCTCGCCGCCGCTGTCAAGGCGCTCTCTCAACTGCTCTCGCCGCCATTCCGCGTGGTGCTGCTGAAATCCGCCGGGCTTGCGTTGGCGCTGATCATCCTGATCGGCGTCGGGCTCCATCGGCTGCTGGCCTGGCTCGCGACCACGGGAGCGGATTGGCTGGAGGGCACGCTCGGGGCTGGCACCCACACGCTGCTGTCGATCCTGACATGGATCATTTCCATCGCGGCAGGGCTGGGCGTCGTCGTCGGATCGGTCCTGCTGATGCCGGCCGTGACCGCGCTGGTCGGGAGCTTCTTCGTCGATGAGATCGCGCTCGAAGTCGAACGCACGCACTATCCTTTGGACCCGGTGGGCCGCCCGCCCCCGCCGCTGCGTGCGCTGACGGAGGGCGTGAAGGCCGCGTTGTTGGCGGTGCTCGTGTATCTCGTCGCGCTCCCGTTCCTCCTCTTCGCCGGATTCGGCGCGGTCATTTTCTTCCTGGCTGCCGCCTATCTGCTCGGTCGGGAATATTTCGAGCTTGCCGCCATGCGCCACCACCCCTTCGCCGAGGCCAAACGGCTGCGCAAGATGCACCGGGGGACGGTATTCGTCGCGGGCCTGCTGATCGCCGCCTTCGTGTCGATCCCGATCGTCAACCTCGCGGCGCCGCTGTTCGGGATGGCCTTGATGGTGCACGTGCGTCGGATGACGGATGCCACAAGACGGAGACCGGGGAGCGGATAAGAGGCGCCGTCCTCTTCCTGTTCCCCCGTCACCTGCCCTGCCTCATTTGGTCGCCAGCTTCGTTACCGCCACCCGCACGGTGCCGTCGGCTTCCGCGATCACCCGCAGCGTCTTGGCGTCGAACGCGATATCGACGAGGCGCAGGTCGGTGACGGCGGCGTCGACGCGAACGCCGTCGACGCTCGTGCGGGACTCCGCGAGCGCCGCCTCGATGCTCTTGCGCGCGTTCGCCGTCAGCGGGACGAGGTCCACCTCCGCGCTCTCCGCCAGCGCCTTCTCCAGATACGGTACCGCAGCCCGCGCCGCGGCGCCGAGCAGACCGAACGCGGCTTGCGACTCCACGTCGACCGCGAGATCGTCGAACCGGAGCGCCTGACGCGTGCGATCGAGCTTCGGTCGACCCCAAAGATGCACCGTCGCCTCGGCGCCGAGACCGAACCAGCTCTTGTTTTCGTTGGCCTTGACGCGCAGCGAGATCAGCAGGCGGTCGCCGGATGCGGCGAGGTTCACACTCTGCACGGTGACCGCGAAGGCACCGCCTTTGTCGGCGCGGAAGGTTTTTCCCGTCAGTTGCGCGGCGAGCAGCCGATTCACTTCGGTGAACGGAATATCGATGGGTACGGCGATGTTGACGCGGCCCTGATCGATCTGCGGCACGAGTTCCAATTTCGCCGGGAACGGACAATTCGGCTTGGTTTCGTTGGGTACGATCCGCGTTTCCGCCTGCACGCCGAACGTGAGGAGAAGCCCGGCGTCGCCGATGCGCGGCTGCGCGGCAAAGGCGCGCGTCGGACGCAGCTCGAGCCAAAGATTTGGCACGCCGGACGAGGCGGCGCCGAGCGGGATGGAGCGGCACATCTTGGTCCATTCACGCCGCGCCGCGAGCTCGAGGAATGGGTCGTCGCGCAGCCGCGCCTGCAAGGCCGCCACCTGCTCGTTGACGCTGCGTTCGAGCAGCGGCTTGACCTCGTTCGAGACATTGAGCTTGACCCCGAGCATCGGCAGCGAGGCATCCGCGATCGTCACCTGGGCCGCCAGATTGGGTTCCAGTCGCCACCCCGGCACCAGGGCCGGGCGCGACGTCATCGTGACGTTGCCGCGCAGGTCGACGCGCTGATCGATCGTCTTGCCCTGCAGCTTCTGCACGCCTTCGCCGAGGCGGCCGCCGAGCAAGCCGCCGATGGCATCCACGAGATTACCGCTGTCGCTGGAGACCTGCCCGGTCGTCTGAACGGTTCCCGTCAGCGCCGTCGACACGGCGAGCGCCTCGGGGCGTCCGCTGACCGCCAGTGGACCGCGGGCGACCGTCCAGGCGATCTCGGCGTTCGAAAGCAACTGCGGCAACACGTTGTCGCGCTTGCCCGCGAGGTTGCGCGGCGCCGCCGTCTCCATCGCATCGCGGATGGCGGACAGCGCTATGGTCGCCGGCGTCACGATCACGGAGCTGCGGGTGAGCGGCGCCAGCGGCGGCACGTCGACCAGCGCCGGCCGCCGATCGTTCGAGGCCGACCACCACTGCGACGCCCAGAGCGCCCCGCCGAACGCGGCGACCGCAACCAGTCCGCCGATGGCGATCTTGCCCCAAGGCAGATGCATGCCGGCCAATCCCTCCCGAATCGCGGCGAGGATGTCATTGACCTCGATTGTGGTGGCAGCGAGACAGCAGCCATCGACGTGCAATGCACGTGTATGCGATCGGCCTCATGCCGGGGACGGGTGAAGAGATCATCGGTTGACCGTCTTGCCCGGCCACTTGCATAGGTCGGCGATCAGGCATTTCTCGCACAAGGGGCGGCGGGCAACGCAGACATAGCGCCCGTGCAGGATCAGCCAATGGTGGGCGTGGGGCTTGTATTCGGCCGGCACCACCTGGTCGAGTTTCATCTCGACCTCGAACGGCGTCCTGCCGGTCGCCATGCCGGTGCGGTTGCCGACGCGAAAAATGTGGGTATCGACCGCGATGGTCGGCTCACCAAAGGCGACGTTGAGAACCACGTTGGCGGTCTTGCGGCCGACCCCGGGTAGCGCCTCCAGCGCTTCGCGCGTGCGCGGAACCTCGCCGGCGTGTTCGGTCACGATCTTCCTGGACAGCGCGACCACATTCTTGGCCTTGGTGCGGTAGAGGCCGATGGTCTTGATCAAGCCCTGCACCCGCTCCTCGCCGAGCGCTGCCATTTTCTCAGGGGTGTCGGCGGCGGCGAACAGCGCGGGCGTGGCCTTGTTGACGCCGGCATCGGTCGCCTGCGCCGAGAGCACCACCGCGATCAGCAGCGCGAACGGATTGATGTGCTCGAGCTCGCCCTTCGGCTCGGGTCGGGCGGCCTGGAAACGGCGGAACGCCTCCTCGATCTCGGCGGTTGTCCATTGCGGCAGGGCGCCGGCGGCGGCCTTGCGGTCGGCGGCGATCCGCTTGGCGGGCTGTTTGACCTCGGCCTTGCGGTCACGGGCTTTGCGGAGGCTCCGCGCCGCTTGGCGTGCCGCCTTACGGGCAGGGAGGCGGGCCGCCCGGCGTGGTGTTTTGCGGGCCATGGTTCGGTATAGTGAGCGTCATGTCGGCCGACAACGACCGCGCCTTCGAACCCACGATCTTTTCCGCGGTGCTCACCCCGCACCGCTCGCTCGGCCGCCGCGGCTTTGTCCTATTGATGCTTGCGCTTGGCGGCATCAGCCTGGCGACCGGGACGGTATTTCTCCTCGCCGGCGCTTGGCCGGTCTTCGGCTTCTGCGGGCTCGACGTCCTGCTGGTCTATCTCGCCTTCCAGGTGAGCTACCGGCGCGCGCGGGCCTACGAGCAGGTCACCGTCACGCCGTCCGAGCTCACGGTACGCAAGGTGAGCCAGCACGGTCGCATCCGCGAATGGACGCTCAATCCGCTGTGGGTGCGGCTCGACCGGGTCGTGCACGCGGAGTTCGGCATCGAGCGGCTGTTCTTGGTCTCGCACGGCCGGCGGCTCGCGATCGCAGCCTTCCTCGGACCGGAGGAGAAGGAGAGCTTCGCGATGGCGCTTTCGGCCGCGCTCGGCGAGGCCAAGCGCGGGCCGACCCGGACGGTGTTCGACTAATTTAATTCGTGCGCGTGCGACATTAAAAGCACGCCCTGGGTCGGCATCCCTGCCGCGACGGTGGCAGAGCGAGGGCGAGCGAGCCGGCCGCGCATCCTGCTCTTTGGATGCGGCGCCTGGACGACAGGCGCGGCGCTGGTTGACGATGCGGCCGCAATCCCACACAACCCTCGCCGTGCAAGGACGCTCGGGGGCGCGAATGCGCCGGGCGATTCAAGCCGCAGAGGACACGGAATGCAGCAGCGTCGTCCCGTCATGCTGGTGGTGCTCGACGGCTGGGGCTGGCGCGAGGAAACCGCCGACAACGCCGTCCGCCAGGCCCGCACGCCCAACTTCGACCGCCTGTGGGCCCAGTGCCCGCACGCCTTCCTGCACACGTCGGGCGAGGATGTCGGCCTGCCGCCAGGGCAGATGGGAAACTCCGAGGTCGGACATCTCAACATCGGCGCCGGCCGGCTGGTGATGCAGGACCTGCCTCGCATCGCCGCGGCGATCGCCAACGGCGATATCGCGCGCGCTCCCGCCTTGCGCGGCCTGATCGAGCGCCTGCGCGCGAGCGGCGGCCACTGCCACCTCATGGGTCTTGCATCCCCGGGCGGGGTGCATTCGCACCAGGACCACGCCGTTGCGCTGGCGCGCCTCCTCGCGGAGGCCTGCGTGCCGACCCTCGTGCATGCCTTCACCGACGGCCGCGACACACCACCGCGGTCCGCGGGCGACGACCTTTCGCGGCTTGTCGCCGCGCTGCCAACCTCCGCCGCCGTTGCCACGG
>JBAUOM010000403.1:0-7396 GCA_049579765.1 Xanthobacteraceae bacterium | reverse complement strand
CTGCGGCACGCTCTGCTCGCGGCAAATGCCGTGCTGCTGACTCTGGCGCCCACCGGCGACCATCTGATGCGGGTGATCGCGCGGCTCGGCCTCGCTGATACGATCGCGGGCAAGCTCAAGCGCTTCGAGACCTCGGCCTTGCTCAACCGCCATCTCGTCGAGAGCGCGGGGGCGGGCGCGATCGGCTTCGGCCCCGCGACTGAAATCCAATCCTGGCGCGGCAAGGGCGTCGTCCATGCCGGCGCCATTCCCGACGAGGTCCAGGTCGCGCTGCCTTATGCGGCGGCCATGCTCGCGCGCACGCAGGCCCGCGAGACGGCGCGCGCGCTTATCGCCTTTCTGGCGACGCCGGCGGCGCGGGCGAATTTCCTCGCCAGCGGCGTGGAGTAGGTGAAAGGGGAGAATCGCTGCCGGCTGCCGACCGGGAGCAGTCCAGTCCTCTGCCTCAGTCGCCCGGATTAGAAGAAGGGGCGAAAGCCGTTCGATTGAGCGGTGCTGGACCGGCGGGCGTTGGGCCGATTGCTGTTGGACTGATTGAAGAAAAAATTGAAGAAATTCTGAGGTTCTCTCGGTCGTTGCGCCACGCGCTTGCGGGTCGGCTTCTTCTGTTCCACAGCCTCGGTCTGTTCCATGGCGTCCGGTGCCGCGGCCGCCGTGTCGTCCATGGCTGTCCCCGCGGCGGGAGCTGGGGCTGCGCCCATGGCTGCGGCTGTCCCCATGGCTGGTAGTGTCGACTTGGCTGGGGCCGTGGCCTTGGCTGGCGCAGCCCCCATGGCTGGCAGTGTGGACTTGGGCGCCCCCGCTGCCGTCGTCGACTTCGCGGCGACGGCGGTCGACGCCCGCGCGCTTGAGGCGACCGGAGGCAGCGGTACCGAGTTGGCCCGAGCAGCAAACGCCGCCTCGGAGGACTGCACAACGGTTGCGGGCGGCGGCTCGTTTTTGGCCAGCGTGGGTTTTGCCAGCCAATGAAAACCGACGGCGCAGACGACATATACCCCAAGGCAGCCGCCGACGATTGGCAGGACGGACGACCGCCGACGCTGAAGAGTGCCTGGACGCATGGAAATACCCCCCAAAACCCCAACGGGCTCCCGGCAATTAGTCGCGGCGACGGGCCCGCTGGTTCAATCCAGGCCGCAAAATTCGCAGAGTCGACCCCGCGCCCGAGACCTACGAACTGACGACCCGGCACTTCGGCTGGGAGCGCCTGCCGAAGGCCGCCTCCGAGCGGGAGATCCTGGACTATCTGCTCGACCGGGCGCTGCGGTCGCAGGGCGTCGCGAGCTTCGATTTCGATACCCTGCATGACGCCGCCGGTCGCCGGCGGAACCGGAACGCCCGGCCGCGGTTATCCGCGGCATCGAGTCCTGCGGAGGCAGCCCATGAGCATTCTCTGGATCATCATCATCGGCTTCATCGCGGGCATCATCGCCCGCCTGCTCGCCCCTGGCCCCAACAATCCGACCGGCTTCATCCTCACCATGGTGCTCGGCATCGTCGGCGCATTCGTTGCCACCTTTCTCGGCCAAGCCGTGGGCTGGTATCACCCGGGCGAGAGCGCCGGACTGATCGGCGCGACCGTGGGCGCGATCATCGTGCTGTTCATCTGGCATCGGCTGGTCGTGAGCCGCAGCATCGGCGATCCCGGCGTAAGCGGGCGGCCGTAACCCCCTTGCCAGGCGCAACAGCGCAAGCGTGGCGCGCCGCCCTGCGAGCCATGTCTTTCCCGCGGGCTCCCTACCTCTCCTTCGCGCCAGGCAGCAGAATTTGCGTGGATGCGGGCAAGGTCCGTGGTATCATATTACCGCAAACGCGCAGGAGTTGACCGCCGCTGCGCTCGACGACCATCAACGTCACCTGCGCCCTCCGCCGCGAGCGGGATGACTTTTCTTCGAATCGTCATCCCGAGCTAGCTTCTTGTCTAAGCATGATCTTTTCCGAAAACCGCTGCACACTTTTCGGGATCATGCTTTAGCGTTCGCAATCATGGACGACTTTCCGATCGATCCCCCGCTCGTCGTCAAGGACACGCCGAAGCCCCGGCGGCTCGCCTCGCTGGGCGAGGCGCGCGTCTATGTCGACGAGGCGCTCCGAATTGGCCGACCGCCGCCTTGGCGGGAGCTGCATCATCGCCTTCGCGCGGTGGCCGCCGCGGACGACGCGATCGAAGCCATCGGTGCGCTGCGCGAGCTGCTCGAACTGGAAGACCTGCTGGTGCCGCCCGACCTGCCGCTGGAACATCCCGGCCGGCCCGGACATTGAGGCCGTTGGAGGTCACGCGGCTCGCGTCCCCCTGTCCGCCTGCGTTACATTGCGCCAGAAAGGGCAAGGAGATCGCCGTGGCGCGCGTGAAGATGATCAAACCTGAGGAGGCCGACGCCGAGACGCGCAAGGTCTACGACGCCGTCGTCGAGCAATGGGGACGGGTCAGCAATTTCTCGCAGGTGCTGGCGCACCAACCGGCGGCGCTCGCGGGCTGGCTGCTGCCCAACGGGGCGATCCGTCTCGCCAAGGTCAAAACGGATGCGGACTACGTGAAGATCCAGCAGCTCGTCATCATCAAGACCTCGGCGCTCAACCGCAGCGCCTATTGCATGTCGCACAACGTGCCGCTCGGCCGGAAGATCGGCTTGACCGAGGCGCAGATCGCCGCGGCGCAGGGAAAAGAATACATGCGCTCGCCTGACCTCGACGAGCGCCAGAAGGCGGCCGTATGCTGGGCCGAGGTGGTCACGCTGATGCAGGCCCGCGACGATGAGGACGCCTTCGCGGCGATGCGGCGGCATTTCAGCGAGAAGGAGATCGTCGAGCTCACGGTGTTCTGCGGCATGTGGAACTATTCGAACCGGCTGTGCGAGGCCCTGCACGTCGACCTCGAACGCCCGGACAAGCGCATAGAGTTTCAACCGACATAGCCACGCGATGTCCGAGACCAAGACCTATACCGGCGGCTGCCATTGCGGGGAGGTGCGCTTCGAGGTCACTGCCGACATCAGCAATGTCGTCGCCTGCAACTGCTCGCTCTGCCAGAAGCGCGGAGCGCTGTGGACCTTCGTGGCGCCGGAACATTTCGCGCTGCGCGCCGGCGCCGAGGATCTCAAGGACTACCAGTTCGGAAAGAAGGTGATCCACCACCTGTTCTGCCCGCAATGCGGGGTGGGCGCCTTCTCGCGCGGAAGGACGCCGAGCGGCAGCAAGATGGTCGCGGTCAATGTTCGCTGCCTCGACGAGGTCGATATCGCGACGCTCACACCCGCTCCGTTCGACGGCCGCAGTTTGTAGCCGCATACGCGACTCAGAAATTTACAAGAAATTTCTTCCTGCCGGCGACGGCGCGTAGTCTCGCGTTGCCTCGGATTTTATGAATAATTTCCCGGTTCACCGGAAAAATTTCTTTGAACGCCTGTTTGGACGCCGACATCCTCGCCTCGGGTGCGACGCCGGAATCGCTGAAAGGGATGACCCGTGATCAAGCTCGCATTGACCGCAGCAACGACTGCGGCGCTTCTTTGCTCGGGATCGGCATTGACGGCCAACGCGCAGGACCGCACCGCCAACGGCAACTAGCAATACGCTCCGGCGCCGGTGATCGGCGAGGCGGGCGCACACTGGGCCAACCAGTGCTGGGTCGAGACCTGGGGTTCCGGCTCCTCGTATTTCGGCTATTGGCAGCCGTGCGCTCCGGCCTCGCCACAGCGGCCCGCCAGGCGCTGACGAAGCAAGGCGCCGGCAAAGCGAGGCCTCCGCAAGTTCTCCGAGGCTGCCTCGCATGATGCGAAGACGCCGCCCCAGGCGGGGGCGCCGCTACAGCGAATAGCCGCCGTCCACCACCAAGGTCTGCGCCGTCACCATGCCGGCGTCGGCGCAGAGGAACACGATGGCGGCGGCGATGTCGGCCGGCATACAGGCGCGCTTGAGCAGCGTACGCTCGATCGACGCGCGCTTGCGCTCGGCGGGCCACGCCCGCGTCCATTCGGTGTCGACGAATCCAGGCGCGACGGCATTTACCCGCGCCTCGGGGGCGAGCGCCCGCGCGAGATTCTGCGTCAGGCTGATGAGCCCGGCCTTGCTCGCGCCGTAGGCCATGCTGGAGCCCGGCATGTTGCGCCCGGCGACGGAAGCGGTGTTGCACACTGCGCCGCGCGCCATCCTGAGCGCCGCCGCTGCCGCGCGGGTGCAACGGAAAGGCCCGAGCAGGTTGGTAGCGATGATCGTGGCCCAGAATTCCTCGGTCAGCCGGTCGAACTCGCGTGGCGGGATCGGTGCCGCGGTCGCTGACGTGCCGGCATTGTTGACGAGGAAATCGAGCCGGCCGAGCGCTGCGATGGCGGCCTCCACCATCTGTTCGGCGGCGCCCGGCTCGGCGACGTCACCGGGCGCGCCGAGGACACCGTAACCTTGCGCGCGCAGCCGCTCGACGGCCGCCGGCCCGCGCGGATCCTCCGGCAGGTGATTGAGCGCCACCTTTACGCCGCGGCGCACGAACAGCTCGGCCGTCGCCAGCCCTATGCCCGATGCCGCACCCGTCACCAGCGCGGTCTTGCCCGCAAGATCGCCCATGCCCGATCCCCTCCTCGCAAAAAAGTTTCGCCCGGGATCGACCGGGCGAAACGCAGGCGCTTGTTCGGTCGGATGAGCTCATCCGAAGAGTCGGCAGCTTTCCGGGATCGTGCCGGAATGCAGGGTCCGTTTCCGGTTCACCGCCGCATTTCGCTGAACAGGACGCCGCCCTTCGCCTTCGCGGTCGGCTCGGACTCCACGATCTCCACCGTCACGGCCTCGACCGGAACGGAGAAATTCTTCACTACGGCGTCGGTGATGTCCTTCACCAGCGCGCGCTTCTGATCGAGCGTACGTCCCTTGACGGCGTGGATGTAGATTTCAGGCATGGTATCGGTCTCCCTCGCATGTGCGTTGCGCACGGCACTATAGCGGCTGTGGCCAACATAGAAAGGGCATCTCCCCGCGCCGCGTCGCGCACGGGCGCTGGAAGCACCGACGTGAAGCGAGTTTTGCGCGTGCCGCGATCCGTCGTCGCGGCCGGGCGCGACGCCTGCAGCGGCTCACCAGAAGGAGCGGTAGCCGCCACGATACTCGCGCCGGGGCGCGTAAGCCCGCGCATACCAATCGTCGACCCGGACCTCACGCCACCGGTCATATCCGTAGGGGTCGTGCCGGCGGCTCCTGTTGTGCGCCGTCTTGCGCGCTTTCTTCGGCGTGGCGGCAGGCTGCTCGGCCGGCTCTGCCGCCGCCGTCGTCGCTGCATTGGAAGGCGCGGCTTGCGCGGCCTTCGACCCCTCGCCTTGCCGGCTGGCAGCCGCGCCGGCAACCGGCTTGGCGCCCTCGGTCATCGCGGGCGCGCTACGGCCGAGAGGAATGGAAGCGATCGCGGGGCGATAGACCGGCACGCGGACCATGCGCGGCTTGCGCGGCTTGACCGCGACGCACTTGCCATCGAGATAGACCCAGGTGTCGCCGACGCAGGACGGCTTGCCTGCGTCCGTCAGCGCGCGCTCGGCGGCACGCGTGCTGCGCGCGACGATACTCGGTGCGGGGATCGTAGCCGGGCGCGTCGCCACGTCGGCGTCTTCGTCGACCGCCGCGACCGCCAAGGCGCTCTCGGCCACGGGATCATGCCCGCTGGCCATCACGGCGAGGCCGCCGGCCCCACCTGCGATCAGAACGAGTGCGACCCGCAGCCAGCGACGCAGGCGCGGGGTAGGACAGAAAAGACCGAACTCGGGGTGCACGTACTGGGTCATGGGCAGGCCACATCCTGCAAGCCTACGCCCCGGTCCCCAGTACTCTTCGAAGACCACTAAATACGCCACGCGTCAAGCAGTTCCGCATTCCGGCCGACGAAATCATCTCGCACGACGCGCGCGCGTCCGCCGCGGCCGATGCCGTCAACCATGGTGTTAGGTCAGTGCCCCTGCTTCAATGCCGTGACGGGTGCGCTACCATTCGCCGCAATCGGGGAAGGGGACAAGAATGGCGGAGGAAGCGTCATGGAGCTCCGAACCGAGAGCCCCCGGAAGTACGTTCATACCAGGCCGGTAAATCTCTGCGCCCAATGCGGAGAAACGATCTTCCTGCCGGAATGGTCGGAGTATCTGGACCGGCAGCGGGTACGACATCTGTGGGAATGCGAGGCGTGCGGATACAAATTCGAAACGCTGGTCTGTTTTCCTGAGCCGTAATCTTGCGCGCGCATTTGCGCGCCCCGGAAAGACGCAAGAGCCGCCGGCAGCGCGCCGGCGGCTCTTCTCGTTTGGTCAAGTGCGTCCGTTGCACCGGTGCCGGGGCCGAGCGGCTGACGCGTTCGGTCGACTACCCGACAAACGTGCGCGCAGGCGATCAGGTCGAGAACGAAGTCTCGCGAGCCGTCGGCTCGGCGTCCGCTTCTTCGGCGGTCGCCGGACGTGCGCCGGCCGGCAACTGCAGTACTGTCGCCCGCTGACCCTCGCACAGGCGCGTGAGCAGCACCACCTGCCCGTCCGGAAATTCCAGTGCATCGTGATGCGTCACGGCATTGTCCATGTTGACCTGCCGGAAACGCGCGAGCCGCTGACCGATCTTCTTGTTCGGTAAAATACCGATGCCGAACGACGGCTCGCATTCGACGTTCTGGTCGAACGCGATCTCGGTGCCCGGAAGGAGGCAAACCGCAACGTGCGGATCGCCGACTGCCGAAAAACCGCGGGTGATGGAGTTGACGAATTTTGTCGTTACCAGCTCGTCGCCGATCTTGGCCGGGCGTGTCGCGACATGGTGCAGACTATAGTCGCACATCGAAGGGACTCCTTCTTCCTGTGAGCAGTCGGGATACGCGACCTCCTCAGCGAAGCTGCCGGAGCCATGATCGTTTGCCGAACATTGTCCCGACTCTTGTGCAATGTCGCCATGTCATCACCTTGCAGGGAGACGTTTCGTCAGCGGCAAATCCCCGACCACTCGAAGCTGATGAAGAGTCGATCTATCTCCCCTCCATGGCTCGCCAAGGAAGCTGAGCGGAGAACGCCGGATGAACCAACCGGTTCCTCGGCTCGGTAGATAAGGGACAAGAGTACTCCAACCCACGCCCGCTCGGCAATCGGCATCGGCGGGCATTCCGCCCGCCCAGTGATGAAAAAATTCTCAAAAGCAATCAACGATGAGCGGCGAGGTACAAAACCGACCGGCAGACAGCTCGGCGGATAAAATTTTCGTGCGCCGGCGAGGGGATGAATCTTACGTTGCGCTTGTTGTTATACTCGAGCCGGCGCAGGTCGGGCTCGACAAGAACGGGAGGACTGCCGAAATGAAGCATCGAGTGATCGTGTCGACGCTTGCCACACTTGCCCTGCTGGCGCTCGGCGCGGGCGGCGGGGCGCAGGCGCAACAGGCGACCATGACG
>JBAUOM010000402.1:0-6149 GCA_049579765.1 Xanthobacteraceae bacterium | reverse complement strand
CGTGAGCCCGAACAGACGCGCACCGGCGATGCGCGCGGCCACCCCGCTCATATTGGCGCCGACGCGGGCGTAGCGGGCGGCGCGGGCGGAGAAACGATTGGCTTCGCGGTCGGTCATGAGAATGTGGACCCTCGCCAGATATAGGCGAAGTCACCCAGTGCGGGAAGACCGAGGCGGAGCTACGGAGGACCTACGCCGCTGGAAGAGGCCTTTGAACGAGTGCGCATTGCGGTCGCCCTTCCATGGTGGCCCCCGGAGCTGGCAAGGCCTGCTCCACCAGCGACGTCGCTCGAACGCCAGCGCGTGCGGCCCGAACGCGCGTGGCCCTGAGGACTGATGGCGCTAGCAAACGAGACGGGGCCGTTCATCCGAGAACCGCTCGCTGAAGCTCCGAGATGGCGCTGGCGGGCTGCCCTTGGTCACGCGCGGGAACAGTTCATCGAGCAAGGCTGCTTGGTCCTGTGCCCTCGGAGACTCCTTGGGATCGAGCTTCGCAAAATCGTCGCGGCGATCGAACAGGCCGTAGGCCGCGTGGTAGCCCAGAGCCCGATACGCCTCGAACTGCTCTTCGCTGAACATCTGGTCCATCGTGGTCTCATGCGGAAAGTCGGCGTAGCGCTTGCGGTAATGGAAAACGTAGTCGTTCTCGTCACCGGTCAAAGACGACTTGATGTAGACCAGGATGCCCTTGCGACCGCAGGGATAGCTGATCTCGCCGATGGCGCAATGCGGCCCCTTCAGCTTGGGGCAGTTGCCATGCTCGTCCATGGCCTTGCTGGTGGCCCGGCTCACATCGGTGATCTGCTGCCAGGGGAGATCGATCTCCAGCCCGAGGTCGATGCGGGTGTAGCGGACGAGCGTGTTGAACGAGCCGAAGGCCATTTCCCAATCGGCTTCGGCGTCGACCGCGATGATCACGCGGCAGCGGCGCTTGAGCAACTCGTAGAGGCCCAGGTTCTCGATGTGCCCGCCATCCGATAGATAGACTGATTTCCGGCGCTCGTTGAGGTGGCCGAGAAGCTCCAGGAGGAAATAGAAGTTCGCCCATATGTTGCGAAACTTCCAGAACTCGGGTTTGCCCACGCGCAACGGATTTCGCAGCCAATAGCCGAGCCGAATGTTCAGGATCGCCAAGGTCGGAGTGAGCGGCTTGATGCTTTGCGCTCCCATATTCGAGGACGCGGCTGCGCCGGAAACGGCCATCGCGGTCGCGAGATCCAGTCCGGTCGCGATCTTCTCGACGTCGCGGGTTGCGACGTAGCCGGTCGTTTCGCTGCCGATGAAGTTCTGGCTGAGCAAAAAGAAATCCGCATTGCGACCACGCTTGTTCGCCGTCTTCGAGTTCTGGATGTTCAGCGCGGTATTGATGAGGTGGTACGGACCATACCTGCCCGACAGCTGACTCAGGGACATCCGCAGCGGCTTGAGCTCCTCGTTTTTCCGCAACCTGGGCCGCGGCTCGAACAGGAAGGCCTTTCCCAGCCGGTCACGATAGAGCGGATGCAGCGAATTGGCGTTGGGTCGCATGAGCAGCGACATCACGAAGAAGACGGCAGCGATCAGAAGGTAGAACATGGCGGCGGGATGCGCGCCGAACGCCCGCAGATCGAGCCATGCCGGGGCGCAGCCCTGCGGCGAGGCATTCACGCAGAGGCCCCAATACGCGAGATTGAGATAGATCGCCCATAGCACGATCGGAACGGCGAGCCCGGCGACATAGATTGCCGCCTTGGCAGCGTAGGCGGCAATCTTGGCTCGGGTGCGAGACGATTCGGTGGCGCTCTTGACGAATTCGCCAAGCTTGCCGCCGAGAAAAGCGAGCACCGCGGCGACCGGCGCGAGCGTTGCCGAGAGCTTGTTTATGGAAGTCGACAAGGTTGCGAAAAACCCCGGTTGCTTGCCGGACATTCCCGCAAGCACGAACGGCTGGAGTTCGCAGAATGCGGCGAGCAACACTGCCAGCACCGCCCAGCCAATGAAAGTGGTGGGCCCGCTCGGGACTTCCGGCTTGTCTTGCAGCACCTTGGCCGAGCGAAGCAGACTCCAGCCGACGATCGCCACCAGCAGGGCGATGCCCAGATACGCACTGACCACGAAATAACCGAACCCGAAAACGCCTTCGTGGCGGGGCAGATCGTCGGGCGTGGGGTGCAACAGGAGCGTCACGGCCGCGGCCGCCAGCAGAAACGGCATGATCAAGATGAAGTTGGCGACCAGACCGCGGGCGTAGATCGACGCGTTGCGCAGGAAGTCGACGGCGCCGCCGGGAAAGAGATAGTTCGAATAGTCGCGCAGGTGCTGGAGCGCGGGCGTCTCGTCCTCGATGACGCGACTTTCGAACGGAAACTCTCCGCGCGTCGACTCTAGGCCGGCGGACAGCGAGCAGCCGATATAGCCGCCGCCCGAAACGGTCGAGAGATAGTCGACACGATCGAGGGCGCCGGCCTCGTTCAAGGCCTGCAGGGCACCGAGACAGAACGCCGACGAGCGTATGCCGCCCCCCGACAAAGCCAGCCCGACAAGGTTGCCGTCCTCGTTGGGAGCAAGAACTGGCGCGCCGGCGGAATCGGCGACTTCTTCTTCCCGCAGGACGATCGCATCGCGTTCCTGCGCCCTGCGCCGATCGTTGATGACCGCGATTTCGGCGCGGAAGACATCATTGAAACCGAGCACTTGGCCGGACGGCATGGCGCGTCCTCCCACTTGGATCGGCGGGTATTTTATCAGGAATGCTCGGCTAATACAATCTACGATTGCAGCTTCAGAGATGTTCGTGCGATTAACGGTGCTCCAACCCCTCCAACTCCGCGATCATCCGCTCGATCACCCCGAGGCCGCCCTGCCAGAAGGCGGGGTCGCGGGCATCGAGGCCGAACGGGGCGAGAAGCTCGGAATGGTGCTTGGTGCCGCCGGCCGCGAGCATTTTCATGTAGCGCTCGGCAAAGCCCTCGGCCGAGCGCTCGTAGACCGCGTAGAGCGAGTTCACCAGGCAGTCGCCGAAGGCATAGGCGTAGACGTAGAACGGCGAGTGCACGAAGTGCGGGATATAGGCCCAGAAGGTCTCGTAGCCGGGCTTGAGCTCGATCGCGGGTCCGAGGCTCTCCCGCTGCACCTCGAGCCACAGCGCGTTGATGCGCTCCGCGGTCAACTCGCCGCTCCTGCGCTCGATATGGAGCTTGCGCTCGAACGTGTAGAACGCGATCTGGCGCACCACCGTATTGATCATGTCCTCGACCTTGGCCGCCAGCATGGCTTTGCGCTGCTGACCGTCGACATTGGCGAGGAGCTTGCGGAACGTGAGCATTTCGCCGAACACGCTCGCGGTCTCGGCGAGCGTGAGCGGCGTCGGCGCCATCAGCGCGCCGTTCGGCGCAGCGAGCACCTGATGCACGCCGTGGCCGAGCTCGTGCGCGAGCGTCATCACGTCGCGCGGTTTGCCCTGATAGTTGAGCAGCACGTAAGGGTGCGCCGAGGGCACGGTCGGGTGCGCGAACGCGCCCGGCGCCTTGCCGGGACGGACCGGCGCATCGATCCAGTTGTCCTTGAAGAAGCGCTCGGCGATCGTCGCCATTTCGGGCGAGAACGCGCCATAGGCGGTGAGCACGGTCGACCGCGCCTCGCTCCAGCCGATGGTGCGGATTGGAGCCTTGGGCAACGGGGCATTGCGGTCCCAGTGCGGCAGCCGCTTCTTGCCGAACCAGCGCGCCTTGAGCGCGTAGTAGCGGTGCGACAGCCGGGGATAGGCCGCGCGCACCGCCGCGACCAGCGCCTCCACGACTTCGGGCTCGACGCGATTCGACAAGTGGCGGGCGTCCGCCACGTCGGCGAAGCCGCGCCAGCGGTCGGAGATTTCCTTGTCCTTGGCGAGGATATTGGTGATCAGCGCGAAGGTGCGCAGGTTCTCCTTGAAGGTCTTGGCCAACGCCTGCGACGCCGCCTTGCGCATCGCCGCCTTGGGGTGCTGCATGAGATTGAGGGTGGGCTCGATGGCGAGCGATTTCGGCCCGACCTTGAAGCGCAGGCTGGCGATGGTTTCATCGAACAGCCGGTTCCATGCCGAATAGGCCGTCACCGACTTCTCGTGGAAAAGTTGCTCGATGCGATCCTCGAGCTGGTAAGGCTTGTCCTTGCGTATGTCTTCGAGCCACGGCCGGTAGTGCCCGAGCGCAGGATCCTGCATGGCGGCGGCGAGCACGGCGTCATCGACGCGATTGAGCTCGAGCACGAAGAACAGCAGATGCGTGGAAGCGGCGGTGATCCGCTCCTGCACGTCGGCGTAGAATTTTGCCCGCGCGGCATCGACGGTGTTGCCGGCGTGGACGAGACCGGCATAGGAGGTGAGCCGGCCGAGCAGATCGTCGAGCGCCTCGTAGCGCTTCACCGCTTCGGCGAGCGCGGCCCCCGCCTCCGGCCGTTCCGCGAGCGCGGAGAGCTTGCCCTTATAGGTCTCCTCGAACACAAGGCTTTCCGCATCGGCGCGATCGAGGTCGCGCTTCACCTGCGGGTCGTTTAGGCCGGCGTAGAGATCGGCCAGATTCCATTCCGGCAGATGTTCGGTGCGAGCCGTGGGCCGGGGCTTGGCCGCTCGTCGCGCAGAGGGGCGTTTTGCTGGTGCGGGCATGGCCATTGCAACGAATCGGTGACTGGGGAAGACGCGGAGATCACGGTGCGGTCGCGGCGCGACAGCACGCATGCGGCATTGATGTGGCGCCACTTGGGCGCTGATCGCAAGTACTCGCATGTCGCGCCGCGCGCCGCGCGAGCGCCGATCACTGCCATGCGTTCTGCAGGCACCGGACCGTCGCGGGAAATATGGTGGCTTGAAATATGTGACAATCCGAGGAATTCCGGCCCAACCCGCTCGAAACAGGTCGCCCGCCGGAACCGGGAACGATTTCCGGGCGACTGACCGATCAGGCGCGGCGGGCATTCCGTGAGCAGTGAACGTCGCCGGCGGCCGCTGTCGGAGAGAGCGGGAGGACGGAACCCGCGACGACCCGGCCTTGGCCGCGAGACGATCGGTCTCGAACCCGCCCCGGGATTTCGGGCGCGGACCTTACGCCAATGCCGCGAGCTGCGGCGCGAGATGCGCGAGCAGCTCCTCGCCCTCGCCTAGGAGCGTCTCGAGCTTCTCCTCGAAGCTGGCGCGAACCGCGCACCAGATGAGCGTGGCGCGCGCGACGAGCTGTGCCCTCTTCCTCTGCATAACCTCGCGCGCATGCTCGGCCAGCAGCAGCAGGCTGTTGTGCTCGAACAGGACGCGGCCGGCGCCGTCCTCCAGCACATAAGTGCCGCCGAGGCGCGAGATGCACAGCATGCACTCTTCGCGCGGCGGCGGACCGAGCAGATAGAATTGCGGATCGCCGATATCGGTGACGCCCGTTGCCCACGCGCCCGCCTCGCCGCGCTCGCCATGGAACGCCAAGGCTTCCACCATGGTCGCAAGTTCGCTCGAGCGCCACGGACACTCGCGCCGCGGCAACTTCCGTTGGAACGCGATCACCGTCATTTCTCCACCTCGAACAGCACGCGATGAAGTTCCGGCTCGTAAAAGGACAGAAGGCGGCGCGCGAACGCCGATGGCTCGACGTCGAGTGCGCCGGCCCATGCCTCCATGCTCTCGATCGGCACGCGACCGAAGCCGTTCTCCACCTGGGACACGAAGGTGTAGTATTTGAGGCCCAGCCGTTCCGCGAGCTGGACCTGTGACAATCCTGCGCGGCTCCTGAGCTCCTTGAGCCAACCGCCGGCTCGGCGGCGCAAATCCTTGGTCGCAGTTGCAGTCTTCGCGAGCGGGACTTGCGCCGACGGCGCGGCGAGAGTCTTGCTTTTGCGCTGTTTCATTTTTACTAAACTATCCCGGCATAATCGAAAACGGCCAGACTAACGATAACACAATTCGTGCTGGGGAAAGCAGGACTTGGGCACACCCACCCGGTTTCCGAGGGGAGCGCCATTGCCGACCACCCATCCCGCCAAGCGTGCCCTGCATCGCGCTCGCTTCCGGCCGTGCGGGCCGGAGCTGACCTTCGCGGCGACCGTTGTGAGCGGCCTCGGCGCCATGGCCGGTGGCGCGACCGCGCTGCCGGGCGACCTCGTGTTGCCGACGACCAGCACGCTGTTCTTCACCATGGCCATCGTGGTCGTCC
>JBAUOM010000401.1:0-8426 GCA_049579765.1 Xanthobacteraceae bacterium | reverse complement strand
GCGCAGGGCTGCGCGATGAATGTTGTGGCCGTGATCGGTCGCGACGCGGACCGGGATGCCGGACTCGCGCGCGAACATCTCGGCGCAAGGCCGCAGGCCGTGGACGGCCGAGCCGGCGCTGAGCAGGTCGAGCCCCTTTGCACCGGTATCGGACATCATGCGCGCCTAGCTCAGAAAAAGCCAAGCGACTCGCAGCCCTTGCCGGCGTGGAAGCTTGCCTTGTGTTGGCGCGCCGGAATATCGATGACGTGCACCGACCCGTCGCCCTGGCAGGCGACGAACAATTCGTCGCCGTGAAACGCCATGTCCATGGGCTGGCTGCCGACCTTGATGGCGGTCTGCCGGCGGAACGACGGCTCGATCAGGCTCACCGTGTCGCTCTTGAGACTGGTGACGCCGAGCATGCCGAAGTCCTCACTGTAGCGCGCGATCTGCGCCGCCTCGGGAACGCCTTCGAGCCGCACCGTCCCGGCGACTTGCTCGCTTTCGGTGTCGATCAGGAACAGCGTGGGCTCCTCGTCGTCGACCGCGACCACGGTGCGGCCGTCGCCGGAGATCGCAATGCCCGCGAGCGGGCGCGGGGTTTCGATCTTGCGCAGGAATTTCCGCCCCGGCAGGTCGATCACCGACACCGTGGCGTCCTCCTCGTTCTCGGTGTAGAGCCGCCGGCCGTCGGGCGAGATGATCAGGCGGTGGCCGTTGGTCGATCGGGACTCGATCGCGTCCACCACCTTGTGGCTCGCACGGTCGATCACCGCCACCACGGCGCTGTTCTCGCAGGTGATGTAGATGAGGCCGTCCGGTCCGAGCTTGAGCGTATGCGGCGCGATATAGGGCCGCAGATCGATGTCGCCGACATGCGCACGCCTGTCGAGGTCGATGATGCAGAGGAGGTGGCCGGGATTGGGATTGCGGCCGTGGATGCCGTCGCCGAAGATCGGCACGTAGGCGAGGGCGGTCTCCGGCACCACCAGCAGCTCATGCACGGTGCGTTGAAAACCGTCGAGCACGACCTCGGTCTCGCAGCTGGCGGGATCGAGGAACAGGACCTTCGTCCCCATCTTGTCGACCGCGATCAGTCCGCGCGCGCCACTTGCGTTGGCCATGTTGAGTGCTTCCTTGCTTGCTCGGGTCGTCGGTGCAAACTATAGCGCCAGTCTCCGATGAAATCCCTTGCGGGGAGTTGGCTCATGCGACGCTTCGCGTTTCTCTTCGGGTTCCTGCTTCTCGGCATCGCCACCGGGGCGCGGGCAGAGCCCCAGTGGCTTGTGCTTCCGCCCACCCCGGGTCTGCCGAAGCCCCAGCAGAGCGGCTATGCGCCGGTGAACGGCATCGAGATCTGGTACGCAAGCTTCGGCCGCGGGGCGCCGGTGGTCCTGCTCCACGGCGGGCTTGCCAACGCCGACTACTGGGGGCTGCAGGTGCCCGTTCTGGCCCGGCATCACCGCGTCATCGTCATGGACAGCCGCGGCCACGGGCGCAGCTCGCGCGATGCGCGGCCTTTCGGCTACGATCTCATGGCCTCCGACGTGTTGGCGCTCATGGACTTTCTCAAGATCGACGAGGCCGTTGTCGTCGGCTGGAGCGACGGCGCCATCGTCGGGCTCGACATCGCGATCCACCATCCCGAGCGACTCTCGAAACTGTTCGCGTTTGCCGCTAATTCCGATCCGAGCGGCGTCGAGGACGTGACCAAGAACCCTGTTTTCAACGCCTTCATCGCGCGAGCAGAGAAGGAGTATGAAAAGCTCTCACCGACGCCGACCGAATACAAATCGTTTCTCGCCGAGATCACCAAGATGTGGGAGACGCAGCCGCACTTCACCGCCGAGGATCTTCGCGGCATCAAGGTTCCGACCTGGATCGTGGACGCCGACCACGACGAGGCGATCAAGCGCGAGAATACGCTGTTCATGGCCGACCACGTCCCCGACGCCGGCCTCCTGATCCTGCCGCAGGTCAGCCACTTCGCCTTCCTGCAGGACCCCCAGCAATTCAATGCCAACCTGCTGCACTTCCTTGCGCATCTGAAGGGCAAGTGAAGCGGACCGCGGACCGGTTGTGCAGGTCCGCAGCGGGCGAAACCTTTAGCTGCAGCCCGTCGTGCTGCCGCAGGTGTCGCACTTGAGGCACGTGCCGTTGCGCACCAAGGTAAAGTTGCCGCATTCGCCGCAGGCCTCGCCTTCGTAGCCCTTGGCTTTCGCCTCGGCGCGCTTCTCCGCGGCCATAGCTCGCGCGCTCGCACGAGCGTCGGCAACATCAGCGCGGGCTTCCGCACGAACGAACGGCAGACGCTGCTGCTCGAGCTGCTCGGCGGGGGAGAGCTTGTGCTCCGCCTCGGCCTTGAGCGCGGTGGCGGTGGTGCCTGAGATTTCCGCGCGCGGCTCGCGGGCGCCGAAGGCGGTGACCTTCCCCCCACCCCGACCCTCCCCGGAGACCGGGGAGGGCGGGGCAGAGGAGGTCGCCGCACCGCCCGCTAGAACCGAAAGCTTGTCCGTGCGCGAACGCGTCAGGCCTTTTGACACGTATCGGGCCGCGCCGGGGGAAGGCTTGCCTTCCTCCACGCCCTTGCCGAGCGCGTCGAAGCCGCCGTCGGTGGGTTCGACATGGGCGAGATCGAAGCGCTCGAGATAGCTCACGGCGAGCTCGCGGAAGACGTAGTCCAGGATCGATGTGGCGTATTTGATCGAGTCGTTGCCCTGGACGGGCCCCGAAGGCTCAAAACGCGTGAAGGTGAAGGCGTCGACATATTCCTCGAGCGGCACGCCGTATTGCAGGCCGAGCGAGACCGCGATGGCGAAGTTGTTGAGCAGCGAGCGCAGCGCCGCCCCTTCCTTGTGCATGTCGATGAAGATCTCGCCGAGCCGCCCGTCGTCGTATTCGCCGGTGCGCAGGTAGACCTTGTGGCCGCCGACCACCGCCTTCTGGGTATAGCCCTTGCGGCGGTCGGGCATGCGCTCGCGCTCGCGCATCACCACGATGCGCTCGACCACCTTCTCCACCACCTTCTCGGCCAGCGCCGAAGCGCGCGCGACGGCGGGCTTCTCGATGAAAGCCTCGACCAGATCGTCCTCGTCCTCCTCGTCCGCGATCAGCTGGCTTTGCAGCGGCTGCGAGAGCTTGGAGCCGTCGCGGTAGAGCGCGTTGGCCTTGAGCGCGAGCTTCCAGGAGAGCAGATACGCCGCCTTGCAGTCCTCGACCGTGGCGTCGTTCGGCATGTTGATGGTCTTGGAGATCGCGCCCGAGATGAAGGGCTGCGCCGCCGCCATCATGCGGATATGGCTCTCGACCGAGAGGTAGCGCTTGCCGTTGCGCCCGCAGGGATTGGCGCAGTCGAACACCGGATAGTGCTCGGCCTTCAGATGCGGGGCGCCCTCGACCGTCATCGCGCCGCAGACGTGGATATTGGCGGCCTCGATCTCGCGCTTGCTGAAGCCGAGCGCGGAAAGCAGGTCGAAGCGCGGATCGGCGAGCTTCTCTGCGGCGATACCGAGCTTGGCCACGAACTCCTCGCCCAAGGTCCACTTGTTGAAGGCGAACTTGATGTCGAAGGCGGTCGGAAGCGCCTTCTCCACCTTCTCGATCGCCTCCTCGGTGAAGCCCTTCTGCTTGAGCGTGGTGCGGTTGATGCCGGGTGCCTGGCCGAGGCTGCCGTGGCCGACCGCATAGGCCTCGATCTCGGCGATCTGCGCCTCGGAATAGCCGAGCACGCGCAGCGCCTCCGGCACCGCGCGGTTGATGATCTTGAAGTAGCCGCCGCCGGCGAGCTTCTTGAACTTGACCAGCGCGAAGTCGGGCTCGATGCCGGTGGTGTCGCAGTCCATCACCAAGCCGATGGTGCCGGTCGGCGCGATCACCGAGACCTGCGCGTTGCGGTAGCCGTGCGCTTCCCCGAGCGCGAGCGCGCGGTCCCAGGCCTGCTCGGCATGCGCAATGAGGCGCGGGTCGGGGCAGACCTTGTGGTCGAGCGGCACCGGTGGGGTCGCGACCTTGTCGTAGCCGGTGCGCTCGCCGTGGGCGGCGCGGCGATGGTTGCGGATGACGCGCAGCATGTGCTCGCGGTTCTTCTTGTAGCCGGGGAAGGCGCCGAGGAGCCCCGCCATCTCCGCGGACGTGGCATAGCTCACGCCGGTCAGGATGGCGGTGAGCGCGCCTGCGATCTGCCGGCCGGCATCCGAATCGTAGGACAGGCCCGACGACATCAGCAGGCCGCCGAGATTGGCGTAGCCCAGCCCGAGCGTGCGGAACTCGAAGGAGAGCTGCGCGATCTCGCGCGAGGGGAACTGCGCCATCAGCACCGAGATCTCGAGCACGACGGTCCACAGCCGCACCGCGTGCTCGTAGCCCTCGATGTCGAACTTCCCGCGCGTTGCCTCGTCCCCGCTCGTGGGGGTGCGGAACGCCAGCAGGTTCATCGAGGCGAGATTGCACGCCGTGTCGTCGAGGAACATGTATTCCGAGCACGGATTGCTGGCGCGGATCGGCCCCGAAACCGGGCAGGTGTGCCAGTCGTTCACCGTGGTGTGGTACTGCAGGCCGGGGTCGGCGCAGGCCCAGGCGGAATAGCCGATCTTCTCCCACAGCGCGCGCGCCTTCACGGTGTTGGCGATCTTGCCGGGCTTGGTGCGCCAGAACAGATCCCAGTCGGCGTCGGACTCGACCGCCTTGAGGAACTCGTCGGTGATGCGCACCGAGTTGTTGGAGTTCTGTCCCGAGACGGTGAGATAGGCCTCCGAATCCCAGTCGGTGTCGTAGATCGGAAAGTGGATGTCGGTGTAGCCCTGCCGGGCGAACTGGATCACCCGCTTGATGAAATTGTCGGGCACGTGGTTCCTGCGTGCGGCCTTGATCTCGCGCCGCAGCACCGGGTTCTTCTCCGGATCGAAGCAGTCGTCGCCCGAGCCCTCGCAGTTCACGCACGCCTTCAGGATCGCGCGCAGATGCCGCTGGTTGACCTTCGAGCCGGTGACGAGGGCGGCGACCTTCTGCTCCTCGTTCACCTTCCAGTCGATGAACTGCTCGATGTCGGGATGGTCGGCGTCGACGATCACCATCTTGGCGGCGCGGCGCGTGGTGCCGCCCGACTTGATCGCGCCGGCGGCGCGGTCGCCGATCTTGAGGAAGCTCATCAGGCCGGAGGACTTGCCGCCGCCGGCGAGACGCTCGCCCTCGCCGCGCAGGCGTGAGAAGTTCGAGCCCGTCCCCGAGCCGTATTTGAACAGACGCGCCTCGCGCACCCACAGGTCCATGATGCCGCCCTCGTTGACGAGATCGTCGGCGATCGACTGGATGAAGCAGGCGTGCGGCTGCGGATGCTCGTAGGCGGACCTCGATTTCGTCAGCTTGCCGGTCTTGAAGTCGACGTAGAAATGCCCCTGGCTCGGTCCGTCGATGCCGTAGGCCCAATGCAGGCCGGTGTTGAACCATTGCGGCGAGTTCGGCGCCGCCATCTGCATCGCCAGCATGTAGACGAGCTCGTCGAAGAAGGCGCGGGCGTCCTCCTCCGAATCGAAATAGCCGCCCTTCCAGCCCCAATAGGTCCAGGTGCCGGCGAGCCGCTCGAACACCTGCTTGGCCGAGCGCTCGCCGATGCTGCGCTCCTGCTCCGGCAGCGTCGCCAGCGCCGCCTCGTCGGCGGTCGAGCGCCACAGCCAGGACGGCACGGTCTCTTCCTCGACCTTCGCGAGCCGCGCCGGCACGCCCGCCTTGCGGAAATATTTCTGCGCCAGCACGTCGGCGGCGACCTGCGACCAGGAGCTCGGCACCTCGACGTCCTCGGCGCGGAACACTACCGAGCCGTCGGGATTGCGGATTTCGCTCGCGGTCAGCCGGAACGCGATGTCCGCGTAGGGGGACTGGCCTGCCTTGGTGTATCGCCGCTCGATCCGCATTCGTTTGCCCCTTTGTCGTTGCCGCGGCAGCCCGGGCAGGGGGAGACCCCGCTCATATAAGCAGCCGACACGCTTCCCGCGGCGCGACCCTGGCCTCCGGCCGCACGCGGACTGCTCGTTTCGAGTCTGTTTTAACGCCTCGTCCCGAAGCCCTTGATGGGCCCGGATTGTTGCGGCACGTCAGCCTGCCCGTCGTCCCACATTCGGAAATCCGAACGTGGACCGCGCGCCCGTCCCTCGAGGCAACAGACCGCCTCTTCTCCGACAGCCGTTGCGGCGGGCGGAGCGGTTACGCAGACCCTTTCAGGAGAGCGCCCGGCGGGACTTCGAACCACTCGCGCCGAACTTTTTAAGGCTAAGCCGGCACCTTCGTCTCGTCAAGGCTTAGTATGGCGCCCGTAAACAAACTGCTAAATATGGTGCCGGTCTGTGAAATTCGGGGGCGACTCAGGTGCGGCGCGGCAAGTATCGGATATCGGCGGCGGATTCGGAAGCCTCCCGTCCACAGCCGGCGTCGACGCCCTGTCACGAAATTGTTGTCAAGCGACAAAATTGCGAATGGCGGCTGTTCTCGAGGTAGGGGCGCCGCGGCTTGCGCGGCGCCGCGGGCCCGAGTTTGACGGTTTGCGCCGGCGGTTCCGGCCCCCACTCCGGCCGAAGTCCCGAGTTCGGGAGTGATTCTTCCGCAAATTGAAGGGGCCGGCGCCCGGTGGGCGCGTGGCCCTGGGCCGCAACGGGAGGTTACCGGGGAAAAGATTCTCTCCTCGATATGTGAGCTGCATCACAGCCTAGCGCGCGCCGCGGGTAGCAATTGGTGGCTAGCAGAGCGCTGGCCAAGCCAGGCCTTCGCCCGCTGCCAGAAGTGTACGGAACACGTTCCGCGACAAGGAGACGTAGCATGAAGATCAGTATCGCCGCCGTGGCCTTGGCAACCGCCCTCATTGCTCCTGCGTTTACCCAGGTCGCGATCGCCGGCCCGCCCGACGAAGTGATCGTGGGCGGCAAGAGCGTCGGGCAGGATCCGGACGCGAACGTCCGGCTCCAGTTGCGCCGCGATGCCGGCAGCGAGAACTACTGACCCGGGCTCGCCAGCCCGGCCCATCGGCTTCAACGCGGCCGGCGCCCGCGCCGGCCGCTCCCGCAAACAGAGGTGCGACGATGAAAACGACAGCGATGCGCTACGCCGCGACGATCGGACTTCTCGGCGCGCTCGCCCTGATCGCGATGATGAGCGCCGTGGGGCAAATCCATTCCGGCGCAAAAGCCGGCAGCGTGCTCGCGCAATACTGCGCGCCGCCGCAGTTTGACAGTCCGGACATGCACCGGATCTATTGCCGAGAGCCCGGCTGAGCGACCCGCTCATGAGCCGTTCATATCGCGGAGCGAACCAAATCACGCGAAACTCCGGCGTCGGGCTTGCCGCTGGACAGTGCCCGGGCGCAGTGGCATCGACCCGCCATTCAGGCTAGAACGCCATGCGGTCGGAGGCCTTCCGGCTGCGGTTCCGGCGCCCCAACGGATCCCGCGCTGGCGGCGGTGCCTTCGATCCGCGAGCGGCGAGTGCAATGAAAAGTTTCCTCCTGCGGATTTTCACCTGGTGGAACGGAGCGACGTTCGGCACCTTGGCGTGGACCTCGCTCTACGGCGAGTTCGTCGGCGAGGACGAGTTCGGCAACCGCTACTATCGCACCAAGGGCGGCAAGATCGATCCAGCGCTCGGCATCGAGCGGCGATGGGTGATCTACAACGGCCTCGCCGAAGCCTCGACCGTTCCGCCCTCCTGGCACGGCTGGCTGCATCACACGGTCGATGTGCCACCGACCCAGGACCACGTCACGCCGCGGCCGTGGTGGAAGCCGCACCGGCCCAATCTCACAGGCACGCCCGGCGCGCACCGCCCCACCGGCTCGACGCTCGCCCAGGGCCGCCGGCCCAAGGCGACGGGCGACTACAAGGCCTGGACGCCGGGCCTATAAGAAGGGCTGTCGGGCGGGTCACTGAAGTCGTTCTGGTCGCTGGGCTTTCCCTCTCGCGGCGGCTGCATCCGGCGTCCTTGGCGGGCCGTCCGACCTCCGATTCGCCGCATTCCCCGTGTTAACCGATCGGGCTAAATCGGGGACCCCGGCATCTTTCGAGCACCGACGCGCGCGATGGCACGATCGTTCCGCACCGCCTGCCTCGTCGTCGCACCACTCGCGGCATGGGCCGCGCTCGGCGTATGCCCGGCGGCGGCGCAGTTCATCAATCCGTTCGAAGCGCTGTTCGGTCCGCCGCCGCGTCCGCCGTCCAGCGTGCCGAGCAGCCGCCAGCCGCAGCAGGGATATCCGCAGCAGCAGGAGGCCTATCCGCAATATTCGCCGCGGCAGCAGGTCGATCCGCAATATCCGCCGCAGCAATATCCCGACCAGGCGGATCAGCCGTATCCGGGCCAACCCTATCCGGGGCAGGCCCAGCAGGCTCCGTCCGACCCCGGCGTGCAATCGCAGCCGTTGCCGCCGCCCGAGGGCGCCGCCGCGGCGGCGGTCGATCCCGGGC
>JBAUOM010000400.1:0-4910 GCA_049579765.1 Xanthobacteraceae bacterium | reverse complement strand
CATCACGCCTCCACGCCGCGCGTCGCCATCACGGCGCGCATGCGCCCGGCGGCGCGGTCGGGATCGGCGACGAGGCCGGCGGCGTCGGCGAGGCGGAACAGCTCGGCGAGATGCAAGGTCGAGCGCGCGCTCTCCTGGCCGCCGACCAGCGTGAAATGGTCCTGCAGCCCGTTGAGATAGGCCATGAACACGACGCCGGTCTTGTAGAAGCGGGTCGGCGTCCTGAAAATGTGGCGCGAGAGCGGCACCGTCGGCGCCAGGATGTCGTGGAAGGTCTTGCCGTCGCCGCGGGTCAAGGCGCCGAGCGCGGCCGCGGCCGCCGGCGCAATGGCGTCGAAAATGCCGAGCAGCGCGTCGGAATAGCCGCGCGCGTCGCCGGCGATGAGCTCAGCATAGTTGAAGTCGTCGCCGGTATACATGCGCACGCCCTGCGGCAGACGCCGGCGCATGGCGATCTCCTTGTCCTTGTCGAGGAGCGAGATTTTCACCCCGTCGACCTTGGCGGCATTGGCGGCGATCACGTCGACTACGACGTCCATGGCTTCGCCGTGATCCTCGTGCCCCCAATAGCCCTGGAGCGCGGGGTCGAACATCTCGCCGAGCCAATGGATGATCACCGGCTCCTTCACCTGGGTAAGGATGCGGCCGTAGACCTTGGCATAATCGTCGCCCGAGCGCGCCGCTTTCACCAGCGCGCGGCTCGCCATCAGCACAATGCGCCCGCCGAGCTTCTCGATCGCCGCGCATTGCTCCTCGTAGGCGCGAATGACATCGTCGAGGGTGACGCGCGCGTCTGCCTCGAGCTGATCGGTGCCGGCGCCGGAGCCGATGCGCGCGCCGGGATGGTCGCGCGCGGCATCGAGGCTTCGACGGATCAGTTCGAGCGAGGTCGGCCAGTCGACGCCCATGCCGCGCTGCGCCGTGTCCATTGCTTCGGCCACGCCGAGCCCGAGCGACCACAAATGCTGCCGGAAGGCGATGGTGCGCTCCCAGTCGATCGCGGCGTCGAGCCAGGGGTCGCCGTCGGCCAAGGGGTCGGCGACGACGTGCGCAGCCGCATAGGCGATGCGGTTGAACGGCGGCATTGCCGCGGGAAATTGGCGCGGCGGCCGCATCGCGTAGGGCGCAAGCTGGCCGCCGGCGACGGGTAGATCGAGCGTGGGCACGTCTGGTCCTCGTCAGTTCACGTCTCTCGTGTCCCGGGCGCGGCGCAACATGCGCGAAACCAATGATGCGCTGCATACCCGGGACCGTTCCGGTCTGTGGCGGTCCCGGATCAGCGGCGCACCGCTCCGCAAGAGCTTCGCGCTGCACGGCGTCCGGGACACGAACATCACACCTTCAGCGGCGGGATGTCGATCCAGCGCCGCTCCTTCCAGCTCTTGAGCCCGGCCTCCGCAAGTTGCACGCCCTTGGCGCCTTCGAGCAGCGTCCATTTGAACGGCGCGCCCTCGTAGAGATGGCGGATGAACATCTCCCACTCGAGCTTGAAGCCGTTATCGTAGTCGGCGCTGTCGGGCACCTCGCTCCAGGTGGCGAAGAAGTTGATCGGCTGCGGCACGTCCGGGTTCCACACCGGGCGTGGCGTGTTCACGCGCGCCTGGCTCCAGCATTTCTGCAAGCCGGCGACCGCCGAGCCGTGCGTGCCGTCGACATGGAAGGTGACGAGATCGTCGCGCCGCACGCGCGTGCACCAGGAGCTGTTGATATGGGCGACGATGCCGCCCGCGAGCCGGAAGGTGGCATAGGCGGCGTCGTCCACGTCGGCCTTGTACGGCTTGCCGTCCTCGTCCCAGCGCTTGGGGATATGGGTCGCCCCGAGGCAGGAGACGCTCTCGACCTCGCCGAACAGGTTGTCGAGCACGTAGCGCCAGTGGCAGAGCATGTCGAGGATGATGCCGCCGCCGTCCTTCTTGCGGTAGTTCCACGACGGACGCTGCGCCGGCTGCCAGTCGCCCTCGAACACCCAGTAGCCGAACTCGCCGCGCACCGCGAAGATGCGCCCGAAGAAGCCGGAATCGATCAGCATCTTGAGCTTGCGCAGACCCGGCAGGAACAGCTTGTCCTGCACGACGCCGTGCCGGATGCCGGCCTTCTTGGCGGCGCGCGCGACGTCGAGGGCGTCCTTGAGGTTCTCGGCGATCGGCTTCTCGCAATAGATGTCCTTGCCGGCCGCCATCGCCTGGTGCAGCAGCTGGGCGCGCAGCTTCGTCGTGGCGGCATCGAAGAACAGCGTATCGTCGGGATTCGCCAGCGCGGCATCGAGGTCAGTCGACCAACGCGCGATGCCGTTCGCCTCGGCCAACTGCTCGAGCTTGGCCTCGTTGCGGCCGACCAGGATCGGGTTCGGCATCACCGTGTCGCCGTTCTTGAGCGCGACGCCGCCCTGGGCGCGGATCGCCACGATCGAGCGGATCAAATGCTGGTTCATGCCCATGCGGCCGGTGACGCCGTTCATGATGATGCCGAGACGTTGCTGCGCCATGCATGCTTCCTTTCGCGTGGCTTCGAGCTGTACTGCGCTCACTCCATCCCCAACAGCCGGTAGATGCGTCGGGTGTAGTCGCCGAATTTGTCGCCGGTCTTCATCTCGAGCGTGCGCGGATGCGGCAGCTCGACGCGGAAATTGTCGGCCATCCGCGCCGGGCCTGCCGTGAGCACGATCACGCGGGTGCCGAGAAACACCGCCTCGGTGATGCCGTGGGTGACGAAGACGATGGTCTTCTTCGCCTCCTCCCAGATGCGCAGGAGCTCGATGTTCATCTTCTCGCGTGTCAGCGCATCGAGCGCGCCGAACGGCTCGTCCATCAGGATGAGCTTGGGATCGTGAACGAGCGCGCGGGCGATGGCGGCGCGCTGCTGCATGCCGCCGGAAAGCTCGTAGGGATATTTGTCCTCGCTGCCCGCGAGCCCCACGAGCGCGAGCAGATCGCGGGCGCGGGCGCGGCTCGCGGGTATGGGGAGGCCGAGGATTTCCGCCGGCAGCAGCACATTGTCGATCACGCGCCGCCATTTCAGCAGCAGCGGCTGCTGGAACACCATGCCGATGTCGCGCGCGGGATCGAACGGCTGGGCCTTGGATCCGATCGCCACCTCGCCGGCGTCGAAGGGGTGTAGGCCCGCGAGGACCTTGAGCAGCGTGGTCTTGCCGCAGCCCGAAGGTCCGACCAGGGAAACGAGCTCGCCGGCCTCCACGTCGAAGGTCGCTTCGGAAACGGCGAGAAAATCCGCCCCGCGCGTGCGGTAGACCTTCTGCACGCCGGCCAGGTGGATGAAGGGTTCGCCCATCGCCTCCTGCCGCGGTCGGTCTCATGAAATCCGCGCGTCGCGCACGACCAGCATGCGCTCGAGCGTCAGCACCATGCCGTAGAGCACCATGCCGATCAGCGTGATCAGGATCACCGCCATGAACATGGCGGCGGTGTCGAGCGTGACCTGGACCTGCAGCATGAGGTAGCCGAGCCCGCGGTCGGAGCCGAGAAACTCGCCGACGATGGCGCCGGCGACCGCCAGGATCGCGGCGACCTTCATGCCGGAGAAGATATAAGGCAGCGCGCCGGGCAGCTGGATTTTGGTGAACAGCTGCCAGCGCGAGCCCTTGAGGCTGCGCACCAGGTCGAGCAAATCCGGCTCGACTTCGCGCAGGCCGCGCGCCGTGGTGAGCACGATCGGGAAAAAGCAGATGGCGAAGGCCATCAGCGCATTCGGCCCGATCCCGTAGGCGAACCACACGATGATCAGCGGGCCGAGCGCCACTTTCGGGATCATGTTCAGGCTTACCAGAAGCGGCATGACCGCCATTTCCAGCCAGCGGAACCAGGAAAACAGCAGCGCCGCGCCGATGCCGAAGACCACGGCCAGGATATAGCCGCCGAAAATTTCGGTGCTCGTCACCGCGATGTTTTCGAGCCAGCGATAGTTCGGGACGAGGAGCGCGCGGACCGTCTCGTAGGGGGACGGCATGACGAATTTCGGCACGTCGCCGAGCTTGACGAACAGATACCAGGCCACGACCAGCCCGATGTGGCTCACCACGGCGAGCGCATAGCGCTGCAGCGTTTGCGGACTTCCTCCCAACGGCTACTCCCTCGGCTCAGGCGACGGCCGGCGCATCGTACGGCATCCAATTCACGACAGCCATCGCTCGAGATTGGCGGCCACGAACGCGTCGTCGTTGAGGTGCGGATAGGCGGCGTGCACGCGGTCGATCTCCCGCTTCTGCCCCGGCCCCAGCGTCTCGGCGGGGTCGAGGCACCAGATGCCCGCGAGCAGTCCCTGCCGGCGCAGGATTTCGTGGCAGCCGGCGATGACGCCGCGAAAGTCGTTGGCGGCGTCGAAGATCGCCGCGTTGCAGTCGGTGACCTGCGCGGCGAGGGCCAGCAGGTCGCTGGACACGCCGCCGGTCGCGACCGCGGCGTGAATCCGGTCGAGCAGTTCGACCGCGGTCTTGACCCATACGCTCCAATGGCCGAGCAGCCCGCCCTTGATGCGCACGGTGGTCGTGCGGCCGTTGGCGGGCACGCTGAACGGGGTGACGAGGTCGAGCACGATGTTGTCGTCATTGCCGGTATACAGCGTGACGCGGTCGGCGGCGCCCGCCTCCGCGACGCCGCGTACGACGTCGAGTGTGCGGTAGCGGTTGAACGGCGCGATCTTGACGGCGACGACGTTCTCGATCGCGGCGAAGCGGCGCCAGAACGAAACCGGCAGCACCAGCCCGCCCACGGCCGGCTGGAGGTAGAAGCCGACGAGCGGAATCTCGCGCGCGACGGCCTGCGCATGGGCGATCAGCTCGTCCTCGCCCGCGCCCTCGAGCGCGGCGAGCGAGAGGAGCCCGGCGTGATAGCCGAGACCGCGCGCGAGCTGCGCCTCGTTCACCGCCTGCCCCGTGCGGCCGCACAGCCCTGCGA
>JBAUOM010000399.1:0-23813 GCA_049579765.1 Xanthobacteraceae bacterium | reverse complement strand
CAGCACGAATTCCTCATCCTGTGCCGGCGCCTTGATGTCTTCGCCGAGCTCGCGTGCGCGCAATGCCCGGTCGACGAGTGCCATGGACATGACCTTGCGCTCGCAATGGCCAAAGCCCAGGCCGTAGCCGCGGGTGAAACGCGGCGGCTCCGTCGTCGAGCCGGCAAACTGATTGATCATTTGGCATTCGGAGACGGTGATGCGCCCGAGCGGCACCGCGAAGCCGAGCTCCGGCGGGATGAATTCCACCTCGACCTCGCCAAGCCGAATTTCGCCTGCAAACGGATGATTGCGACCATAGCCGCGCTGTGTGGAGTAGCCGAGCGCCAGCAAGTAGCCTTCATCGCCGCGAGCGAGATTTTGCAGGCGCAGGTCGCGGTCGGCGGGAAAGCCTAGTGGATCATGGGTCAGATCGCCGACCGGCGCTCCCGGCTCGGCGCGCGGGGAGGACTCCACGAGATCATCTTTCCCCAGGAGGTCGGTGACCCGTGGCATTTCGGCCGACATCGCGGCGGAATGCGCCGGTCCGCCGTGAGATCCGGCTGCCGGCTGTGGTTCCAGCAGTCGATGCGTGTAATCAAAGGTCGGCCCAAGGATTTGCCCACCCGGCAGGTCCTTGAAGGCCGCGGAAATCCGTCGGCGCACCGTCATCGCCGCGGTGTCGACCGGCTCGCTTGCGCCAAATCGCGGCAGCGTCGCGCGGAACGCCCTGAGGAGAAAAATTGCCTCTATCAAGTCGCCGCGCGCCTGCTTGATGGCAAGTGCCGCGAGCTCGCGGTCGTAGAGTGAGCCTTCATTCATCACGCGGTCGACGGCCAGCGTGAGCTGGCCCTCGATTTGGTCAAGCGACAGTTCGGGTACTGATGGATCGCCGCGCCGCTCATGCGCGAGCAACCGGTGCGCGTTCTCGATGGCGCGCTCGCCCCCTTTCGCCGCGACGTACATTCAGTTCCCCTCCAGCACGCGCACCGAGCGGGGCAAGGCGGCGATGGCGCTGTCCGTCACCAACAGCATGTCGATGCCGCGCGGGAACAGGCTCCGGTTGAACACGAGCCTTGCGGCCATATCGTCCGGCAACGGCTTGGCTCGGAGCGTCTCGCGGTCGCGGATGCCGGGGCCGTTCAAAACGAGGCCAGGCCCGGACGCTAAGGTTTCGACGCGAACAACGACCGTCGCCGATCGGTCCGGGTAGTCGTCGCTGCCGGCGTTGAATTCGTCGATGCGTGGCAGGCGCGCGGAGCGATTGATGAATGCAAAGCTGGCGCGCCTCGATTCGTCGACGAGCTCGCAGCCACAATGAAAGCGTAGCCATTCAAGGATATCGTCGCTTGCGCGCAGTTCGGCATCGAGCCAGACCGGGGTGTCGTGATCGCACAGGGTCAGCGCCACGGCAGCAGCGGCTGGCGACAATAGCTGCGGCGGCGACAGGGCCGTGGTCACGCGTAGCACCCGACCGGGATGCGACATGGCGTCGAGGATCGTGCGGAAGGTCGACTGGGCCGACAGGACCGGGTCGGAGAAGCCTGCAGCCAGCATGAGTCAGCCCTCGCCGCGCACAAGCGTGAAAAACTCGACTTTGGTGGCCGCAACACGCTCCGCGTCCGTCCTGCGCGCGGCAGCGAGCCGGTCACGAATTGGCGCGAGGACGCGGCGTTCGAGCGCGGCGCAATATCCTTCGTGCTGAACCAGAGCGTCGCACAGCGCGATCAGCCGCACCTTGTCGTGGTCGCGGCCGAGCGTGTAGCCGTAGCCGATCTCGCCGCTGTCGAGACGCACCACCGCGCGCGACACCGTCGCCTCGCCGAAGTGGAAGGGCGCCCCGTCGCCGCTGATGCGGCCCCGCACCATCAGCATGCCGCTTTCCGGAGCGCGGACAAGGTCATGGCGCGGCAGCGGATCGAGCGATTGCAAGTGGTGCGCGATCTCATTCGCCTCGCTGCACGCAAGCAGCGCCATGGCTTGGCGCCGGCGTTCGCGCCATTCAGCCGTTTGCGGGGAAAGCTGCGAAGTCTGAGTTGCCATGGCCTAGTTGTCTACTGTATTAGACAACTCTCCTAGCTCGCGACGATGAAAGTCTCGTGACGCCGCCATGACACGCCGTGCTGTTCGACAGGTTGATATTGACGCGAACGGCGCCGTCGTTTCCGGCGTCTCGCTGTGGCGGCGCATTGCCGACGAGCTCGAACAATCGATCGCGTGCGGCAAGTTCGAGCCGGGAAGCCGGTTGCCGGGCGAAGTCGAAATCGCCGAGCGGTTCGGCGTCAACCGCCACACCGTGCGCCGCGCCATTGCGGCCCTTGCTCGGCGCGGCTTGGTGCGGGCCGAGCGCGGCAGCGGCACCTATATCGAACAACGACGGATTCCCTATCCGATTCGATCCCGGACGCGGTTCTCCGAGATCATCGGCCGCGCCGGACATACTGTGGCGGGCCGCCTGATTTCGCATGCGCTCGAGAGCGCCGATGACGAGCTGGCGCGACGGCTGAAATTGCCGCGAGGCGTGCCGGTTCTAAGGCTCGAGCTGTTGCGACATGCCGACCGCGTGCCGGTCTGCGCGGCCACCACGTGGCTGGAAGCCCAGCGCTTCGCCGGTGCGGCGCGCATTTATTCCGCATCGAATTCGGTCACCCGGATGCTCGCGCATTTCGGCATCCGCAACTACGCCCGAAAGAGCACTCGCGTGACCGCTGCGGTTGCGGAAGCCGCAGATGCCGCCATGCTGCGCATCGCGCTGGGCAGGCCCATGCTGGTTGTGGACAGCGTCGATGTCGATGGCAATGGCGTGCCGGTGCTCACGACGCATTCTCGTTTTGCCGCCGACCGGCTGGAACTCGTGATCGAGACTTGACTGCCAGTTGTCTGGCAAAAGGTGGACAGCATCGGCATCCTGTCATGCGCCTGTCATAGAGCCGACGCAGCGTGCGGCCTTTCAGGCGCCGTCACATGACAAAGATTCTTTCAGAACAGCCGCTGATCGATCCCAGCGCCGAGGTCACGGACTGCACGCTCGGCCGCTACACCGAGGTCGGTGCGCGCACCAAGCTGCTGGAAGTGCAGCTTTCCGACTATTCGTACGTCGTTAACGACAGCGATATTGCCTATGCGGGCATTGGCAAGTTCTGTTCGATCGCGGCGATGACCCGGATCAATCCGGGAAATCACCCCATTCATCGCGCCAGCCAGTCGCATTTCACGTACCGCGTCAGCGCCTATTTCCCCGGCGAGCCGGACGAAGCCGAATTCTTCGACTGGCGTCGCCAACATCACGTGACCATCGGCCATGACGTCTGGATCGGCCATGGCGCCATCGTGCTGCCGGGCCGCGGCATCGCTGACGGCGCGGTCATCGCCGCTGGCGCAGTGGTCACCAAGGACGTGCCGGCCTATGTGATCGTCGCGGGCAATCCGGCGCGCACCATCCGCCCGAGGTTTCCGCAAGCCATCGCCGAGCGTCTGCAGACGCTGGCGTGGTGGAACTGGCCGCACGAGAGATTGCGCGCGGCGCTCTCGGATTTCCGCGGTCTGTCGGTGGAAGCGTTCCTCGAACGCTACGAGCCGCTGGGCGCGCAGAGCGCGCAACAGGCGGTTGCGTGAGCAAACCATGGACCTTCGGATTGCCGGGGCTCACGTCCTGCTTGATCATGGCCTGGAAAACACGCCGCTTCACATCAGCGCCGGCGACGGGCTCATAACCGACATCGGCTCGGATCGCACGTGCGGCCGTACCGTCGATGCCAGTGGGCTGCTGCTGCTGCCGGGCATCGTGGACATTCACGGCGATGCCTTCGAACGGCAGATCATGCCGCGACCCGGTGTCGATGTATCGCTCGACGTTGCCTTGATCGACAGCGACCGTCAGGCCATCGCCAACGGCATCACCACGGTGTTCCATGGCGTGACCTGGTCGTGGGAGCCGGGCCTGCGGGGCTCCGACAGTGCCCGCGCGATTCTTGCAGCAATCGAGACGTTGCGGCCGAGGCTCGCCGCCGATACGAGGTTTCACCTACGGCACGAAACCTTCAATCTCTCGGCCGAAAACGAGGTGTGCGACTGGATCGAGACCCGGCGCGTCGGCGCGGTTGCGTTCAACGATCACTTGCCCGCGCCGGACAGCGCGGCAAAGCGTCCGGACAAGATCGCCCAGATGGTCGAGCGCTCAGGCATTCCGCGTGAGGAGTTTTTGGCGCTGGTGCAGCGGTTGCACGGCTGTCGCGACGAGGTGCCAGGCTCGATCGCGCGGATCGCCGCCAAGGCCACGACGCATGGCGTTGCGCTGTTGTCCCATGATGACGCAAGTCCCGAGCAGCGGCGCTGGTTCCGCTCGATCGGCTGTCGTGTGAGCGAGTTTCCGACCACCCTCGAAACCGCGCGCGAAGCCGCCGCTTCAGGCGACCAGATTGTGCTCGGTGCGCCCAATGTCATGCGCGGCAAGAGTCACATGGGCTGGGTCAGCGCCAGTGACATGGTCGCGCAAGGTATCTGCTCCGTGCTCGCGTCCGATTATTACTATCCGGCACCGCTGATCGCGGCCTTCCGTCTCGCAGAGGACGGAACCGCTGCATTCGCCGCGGCATGGCGCTTGGTGTCCGGCTCGGCGGCGCGCGCCGTGGGCCTCAACGATCGCGGCGGTATCGAACGGGGACGGCGGGCCGACCTGATATTGGTAAGTGCGGAAATACCCCGCCGCCCACGAGTGGTGGCCGTCGTCGTTGCCGGCCGAATTGTGCATTTGAGCGAGCCTGATCGCCTGGGGCATTGATCGGCGGCACGAAAGGCCGACTCACCTTTCGATGACAAATTCACGACGAAACGATGACAAGGGGGCGCCGCCATCGCAATCCACAAGCGCGCGCCAATACGCCGCGTTGTCTAGCTAGACCGCGACAGGCTGCCGGCGATTCATTGGTCTGTCACGCGCGGCTGGTACGGCGCTTCCAATCCTTTTGGAGTCGTATTGTGCCCTCAGAGCCCATCGTCCAAGCGCGCCGCATCTCGAAGTCCTACGGCAGGACGCGGGTGCTCAAAGGGATCGACCTGGAAATCCACCGCGGCGAGATGGTTGGCCTGATCGGTGCGTCGGGTTCAGGCAAATCGACGCTGATTCGTGCCATCGCGGGCCTCACCGCGCTCGATCGCAGTCCCGACGACAGCACAGCGGGAACCGGCGAAATTCTGCTGTTCTCGCAACCAATGCAGCGGCGCGGCCGTATCGCCGCCTCCGCCAATGCGCTGCGCGCGCGCACCGGCGTGGTGTTCCAGCAGTTCAATCTGGTGCCGCGGCTTTCCGTGCTGACCAACGTGTGTCTCGGCCGGCTCGGACGGATGCCGCTGCTGCGCGCCACTCTCTGCCAGTTTTCGATGGACGAGAAGCGGCACGCCATGCGCGCCCTCGCACGCGTCGGAATTGCCGAACACGCCCTCAAGCGTGGCTGCGACCTGTCCGGCGGTCAGCAGCAGCGCGCCGCAATCGCCCGCACCTTGGTCCAGGGCGCCGAGCTTATCCTCGCTGACGAGCCCATCGCCTCACTCGACCCCAGCGCGGCGCGCCGGGTGATGGACATCCTGGCTGCGCTCAACCAGCGGGACCGCATCACGGTGTTGGTATCGCTGCACCAAGTCGAATATGCGTTGCGCTACTGTCCCCGCATCATCGCTTTGCAGGCGGGCGAGATCGTCTATGACGGCCCGTCCGAGGCCCTAACGCCTGAACTTCTCACCACAATTTACGGCGCGGAGAGCGACGACGTGTTTGCCGCGTTCGACTTGCGCCCGATGAGCAGGGCGCGGATCGCGGCGGGTCGCCCCAGCGCGGCTGGCGACGTTGATGACCGGGCGATGGCCCATGGAACCGTCGCCATCGATCCGACGCGCCGAGAGCCGGTGGAGCAGCGGCAAAAGGCGCACGCGTAACCGAGTTGTTGCCGCCGTCCAGGTGGGACGGGCTTTGCTTTGCTCTGCAACACAACCAGGAGACCATCCATGACGTCATTGTTCGCAAAGGCCATATTGGCCGGGCTCGCCGTGGCCGGCAGCCTTGCAAGCGTCCGGGCGGAAAGCCCCGCCGAGATCAACTTCGGCGTCATCTCAACCGAAGCATCGATCAATCAGAAGAAGAACTGGGAGCCTTTCGTCGAGGCCATGTCGAAGGCTACCGGTCTCCGGGTCAAGGCGTTGTATGCGACCGACTATGCCGGCGTGATCGAGGCCATGCGTTTCAACAAGGTCCACGTCGCCTGGTTCGGCAACAAGTCGGGCATGGAGGCCGTCGACCGCGCCAACGGCGAGGTGTTCGCGCAGGTCGTGGCCAAGGACGGCAGCACCGGCTACTACTCGCACGTCATCGTGCGAGCCGACAGCCCCTATCAAAAGCTCGACGACATCCTGAAGTGCGACAAGTCGCTCAACTTCGGCATCGGCGACCCGAACTCCACCTCGGGCTTCCTGGTGCCCACGTCGTACATCTTCGCGGCGCGCGATATCGATCCGAAGACGTGCTTCAAGACTGTGCGCAACGCCAGCCATCAGGCCAACGCCATGGCCGTCGCGAACAAGCAGGTCGACGCAGCGACCAACAACAGCGAGGACTTGCAGCGCGTCGGGCACACGGCGCCGGAGGCCCGCAAGAACATCCGCATCATCTGGACCTCGCCGATCATTCCGCTCGACCCGCTGATCTGGCGCAAGGATCTCGACCCCGCGATCAAGACCAAGCTCTATTCGTTCCTGCTGAGCTATGGCCGGCTCGGATCGGGCGAGCAGATGAAGTCCGAAAAGCAGATCCTGGCCAATCTGGTCTGGTCGCCGTTCCACCCGTCTTCGGATCGTCAGCTCATTCCGATCCGCAAGCTCGAGGCCAACAGGGACCTGATGAAGGCCCAGGCCGACGACAAGCTTTCCGCGGCCGACAAGACCGCCAAGATCGCGGAAATCAAGGCCAAGCTCGGCAAGATCGAGCAGGCGCAGAAGCAAGCCGAGAGCGACCCGTATCAGACGCGGATCGCGGCCTTCATCGAGGCTGACGAGAAAGGCGACCAAGCGACCGTCAAGAAAATGATCGCGGATTTCGCCGCGGGCTTCGCCGGCACCCACTGAACGCTGTCAACCGTGATGCGCCGGGTCAACAGCCCGGCGCATTGCGTCTCTGACGCTGCGACAACGTTTTTCGATCGTCCTCGATCCATGACCGAAATCACCCTGCTTCCCCGCGATGCCGCGGCGGTGAAACGCCCTACGGAACCGGCAGCAGCGCGGGAAATCGCGGTGCCGTCCCATTCGCTGGCGCGACGGGCGCGCAGCTGGACACTCTGGCTCGCGCTGATCGGACTCCTGGCCTGGAGCTGGGGCCCGGCGGAGATGTCTCGGGCGGCATCGCTGGTGACCGACTGGCGGAACATGGCGGAGTTCGGCCGCGCCTTTCTGCGGCCCGACTTCCACGAGTGGGAGTCCTACCTGGCCGACATGATCGTCACCGTGCAGATCGCGCTATGGGGCACGGTGCTGGCGGCTGTGGTCGGCGCGCCATTTGCGATACTGTCCTCTTCCAACATCGCGCCGCAATGGGTCGTGCAGCCGGTGCGGCGCCTGATGGATGCCTGCCGCGCCATCAACGAGATTGTGTTCGCGCTGTTGTTCGTGGTCGCGGTCGGGCTTGGGCCATTTGCCGGCGTGATGGCGCTGTTTGTTCATAACATCGGCGTGTTTTCCAAGCTCTATTCCGAAGCGGTCGAGGCGATCGATCCACGGCCCGTCGAGGGTATCCGCGCCACCGGCTCACAGCGAATTCCGGAGATCGTGTTCGGGGTCATTCCGCAGGTGGTGCCGTTGTGGAGCTCGTTCGTCCTCTACCGGCTGGAGACCAACGTGCGTTCGGCCACCACGCTCGGCATCGTCGGTGCCGGCGGCATCGGCCAGACGCTCTACGAGAGCATGCGGGCGTTTCGCTATGCCGAATCCGCCGCGCAGATGGTGGTCGTCGTGCTCACGGTCATGTTGATCGATTTCATCAGCGCGCGCCTCCGTAAGGCGCTTGTGTAAGGGAAGCCGTCTCTCGGCCGCCTTTCAGAGCGGCCTGACACAGCATGCGAAATCGTGCGTGCTCGTTGTCCTGCGTGAGCAGCGAAATCCGGTCCAGGATGAGCGGCTGATCTCTGCAGGCCTGGCGGTATGCGGTTCGTAAGGCGTCAAGCACCTGATCTCTGTGCTCGACCGGAATCTTCGCCGCCAGCGTCATATGAAATCGGTAGTCGGTGAAAACGTATGGATAACCCCAACGGTCGAGATGTTGCAGTTGACTGGGGCTGAGGCCGGACGCGCCGCGCCGGGCACGCTCCTGCGCCGACATTGGAGCGCGGAATGCATCGAAGATCGTCGTGCATTGGTTTGCCAGGGTCTCCAGCGCCGCCGAAGTTTCGTACGGGACAATGGCCGCAAAGTCACTCAGCATCCGGATTTCTGTTTCCACGCGCGCGATGGACTGTCCAAGGCCGGCAAAGCTGCGAAAGGCGCCCACCAATTGCGTTTCGGTGCAAGACGGCGCCAAACGGAACGGTGCCTTCAGAGTGGCGTGAAAGCCGTAACGTCGGGGCTCCTCGGTCAGTTTTCGCCAAGCGTTCGAGTCCAGACCGAATTGATCCGGCAGCGGGATTTCCTCGTTGCGGTAGCAGTCGTAGCCCAGAACCGAGCTGCCGAAACGATAAAGCTCGGACTCCGCCGCAGGTACGAAATAGACCGCGTAGCGCGCCCCTTGACCCGTCATCGCTCGCCATATTCGAGACCGACCGACCGTCCGGCAATTTGATGACGCTCAAATGACGGCGGGCTCTCCGATATTCGATAACAAATCGTCTCTGAGACAGGGGTGACACCCTCGTTCCGAACGGGCCATCCTCTTTTTCGGGGGGTTGTGACAAATCTGCCACCGTTAAAGTCGGCTGGTGAACTAGGATCGGTCGGACGCGCGATCGGAGATGCCATGAAAATTCGAGCAGTAACGGCGCTTGCCGCGCTCTTGTTGACGCCCACGGTGTCGTCGGCGGCTGACTGGCCGATCGCCGCGCCACAGGCCTACCGGCCCATTCCTTTCATTCCGCGGCAAGCGGTTGAGTGGACCGGCCTCTATTTCGGGGTGAACGCCGGTTACGGTTGGGCGCAAGGTTCGACCGACACATCCTTCAACGGCGAGTTTCAGGGCGGCACGACGACTCTCTTCGGGCTCGGCGCGACCGAGCTGAGCGGAACGAGCTTGGGCGCGTCGGGCAAGCCGAGCGGCGCCATTGCCGGAGGGCAGGTCGGATTCAACTGGCAGGCCGGCATGGCCGTGTTCGGCGCCGAGTTCGACGCCCAGTGGTCGGGACAACAGGCCAGCTTCGCGGTCGCATGCGCGAGCGGCTGTACCGCCACCGAGGCAGTGAGGATCAAGTCGCTCCTCACCGGACGCGCCAGATTTGGTTTGGCCTTCGATTGGATCGTGCCGTATGTGACGGCCGGAGCAGCGCTTGCAAGCCTGTCAGACGATCTGACTGTGTCGGTCGGTGGGGTGACCGGGACTTTCCAATCGCATTCGGGAAGCGCGCTCGGATGGACGGCCGGCGCGGGCGTAGACGTCGCCTTGTGGAGCAACTGGTCGACCAGGCTGGAGTACCTTTACGTCAGCATCGAAGATTTTTCGACATCGGCACGAATACCCAACGTGCTCGGGCTCGGAAGCACCGCCAAGGGCATTGATTTCCGCGACAATATTGTGCGCGTCGGTCTGAACTATAGGTTTGGGCCGCGCGGCGGTCCGGGAGTGCTCGAGGCCCCGGTCGCGGCGCCGTTCGCCTACCGATCGGCCGATTTCCTGCCGAACGTGCCGATGTTCGCGGACAAGGCGGGAAGCGCGAAGCGTCCCCCCGCCGCGACCATGCTTGCCGGCGAGGTCCCGCAACGCGAGGCTCCCATTGTCGCCCGACATAGCGCCGTGCCGGCGCCCGCTGCCGCGGCGAGCGAGGCGAAGGTCGCAACGCCGCCCGTCAAGAATTTCGCCGACATCGAGGACACCGACGACACGACCGCGCTCGCGGTCGTGCCCGGGGCGATCACGCTTCCTTCCCTGAAACAACGGCAGAAGGCCGACGACGACAGCTCGCGCTTGAAGCGCATCATGGCCATTTGCTCGGGCTGCTAGGGAGCAGGCACGATCAGCCGCCCGCGGTCGACGCCGGCAGGTTGCCCATCTCTTTGTTGCTCCGGCGCGGCGGCCCCATCAGGACCGGCTGAAACAGCACGGCGGCAGCCAACGTGCATGCCAGGGCCAGGGCCATCAGCTTACCCATGCTCGAAATGCCGGGCTGGTCGGAGAGCCAAAGGCTGCCGAAAGCCGTGCCGGTCGTCATCGCGCTGAAGATCACCGCTCGCGTCAGCGTCGACTGCAGGAGGTCGGTTTTGCCGGCACGCCACGCCATGATGTAGTAGATCTTGAAAGCCACGCCCACGCCCAGCAAGAGCGGAAGCGCGATGATATTCGCGAAATTGAGCCGGGGCCCGATCAGCACGGAAATTTCCAGCGTGGCAATCGCCGCGAGCACCAGCGGCACCAGCGTCAGCAATACGTCTCCAAGGCGGCGCAGCGTGATCCACAGCAGGATGGCAATCGAGACCAGAGCCAGAGCGCTCGCTTCGACGAAGGCCCGGACCACGACGGCTGCCGCCTGCTGAAGAATGACCGGGGCGCCGGTGGCGGTCGGCTCCACAGCGAGCACGGCGGTCGCGAACTGGCGCAGCGTTGCGACGTCGTCGGGATCCCCTTTCGGCAGAACCTCGACCCGCGCTCTGCCGTCCGGTGCCACCCAGTTCCTGGTGAGATCGGGCGGCAGATCCTGGCGCGTTATACGCTGCGGCTCGAGCATCAGCTTGAGCTGGTCAAGGTCGTATCTCAGCGGCTCAGCAAACGCCTTGTCCGCCGCCTCGCGAAGCTTGGGTGGCGCCGCGGCGAGTCTGGTGAAAAGAGCGGAAAGGCGACCTGCCGCGAGCGCTCCGGGTCCCTTGTCCTGCTGCGCGACCTGCGACAGCCGCGCGGCCGCGGATTTGAGCGCCTCGACCGTCTGCTGGTCCGTCGGGAGCGATCGTCCCACGGTGGTGTTGAGGGTGCTTTCCAGGGCGGCATTGGCTTTTCGAACAGCCGCGAGCTTCTGGCCTTGCGCATCGGGCACGAAACTGTCGAGCGTCACGGTGCGCTCGACTTGCGGAAGCCGCGCCAAGCGGTCCGCGACCCCGATGGCGTCGGCGAGGGAGGGCGCCATCACATCGATGGCGTTCGCGCCCAATGCGGGATCTCCCCGAAGCCTGAGGAACGTCGCAACCGCCTCGACCTTCGGATTCTGGAGATGAAGGGGATTGAAATCGAAATCCAGCTTCAACAGCAGCGGGGACGCCAGCGCAACCGCGCCGATCGTCGACACGACGATCGGGATGCGGTGGCGCATCATGAGGCTATCGAGCGGGGCGAGCGCCGCAAAACCCATCTGGTGGGGCTCGGGCGGCGGCTTCAATAACCTCAAGGCGGCGGGCAGCACCGTGATGGTCGTGATGAACGCGACGATCATTCCCGAGCCGGCAATCACGCCGAGCTCTGAAAGCCCTCGAAAGTCGGTCGGCAGGAACGAGAAGAAGGCCGCGGCCGTCGCCGCCGCGGCCAGCGCCAAAGGAGTTCCGGCCTTGCTCGCGGCCGAGTGCAAGGCCGCGCGCAGATCGTCGGTTTCATGGCGCTCCGACCGGTAACGCACGCTGAATTGCAATCCGAAGTCGACGCCGATTCCCATGAACAGGACGGCGAACGCCACTGAAATCAGATTGAGCCTGCCGACCGTCAAGAGCCCGAGTCCGGCGGTGACGGCAAATCCGATGGCCAGAGCGAACATGACGGCGAGGATGAGGCGCGGTGACCTCAGCGCGAGCCACAGGACGATAAGGACCGCGCCGAGTGCCACCGAAATCTCGACCGGCGCGCTGTCGCGGACCGTGGCGAATTCCTCGTCGTTGATGGGGACTTCGCCAGTCAGCTTGACGTGCGCGTCGAAGTCGGACGCGAGCTTCTGCTCTGCTGCGATTCGCCGCACCGCATCGGTCGCCGCTTTTCCCGGTTCCAGCGCTGCGTAGTTCAAGACCGGGTCGATGGCGATGAAACGACGCAGCTCATCGGGCGCCGCGGGATGTCCTTGCAGAAGGACGCGCCACGAGAAGCTTGCCGGGCGCGCCACGAGGACATTCTCCAATGTCTCGGCTCCGAGCGTCAGCGGGCGACTCAGCGCCTCGAGCTTGATCTGCTTCCGCTGCACGCCCGCGGACGCAAACGACAGGGCGTTGGCAATACCGCGCAGGGTGGGGTCGGACGCCAGCATTTCCAGCATTGGCTTGGCATCGATCAAGTTGCCCGCAACTGCTGCGAGGGCAGGCGCCGGCATGAACAGCAAGGCGTTACGCTGGAAGAATGGCCCCCCGCCCGGCTGCACGATTGAACGCAGAACGTCGGTGCGCGCGGGCAGCGCCTTCAGCAGTCTGTCGGCGGCCTGTTGCGCCGCCTCCGCGGTCGGCGCTTCGATCACGACCAGAAGCTTGTGCGGGGGAAAGGCCGCCTCGTAAGCCTCCTGGTTCCTTCGGACGGGGGAATTTTCCGTGGAAATCAGCTTGGTGACATCGGTTGTGATCGCAAAGTTCCGGACCGCGAACACCGAAGCCGCGACCGCCACCAGCACCGCCGCAACGATCACGATCGCGGCGTGTTGCGCGCAAAACCCTACCGTCCGTACGATCGCCGCTCTCAGCATGGCCCGGCCGACATTGAGCCATGTCCAGCCGAGGCGTCGTCAACGTCGAGGTACCGGACGCAGGCTTCGGCTGCGCGTTTAACGTGAGGTGAACGCGTTTTGTCGGCCTGGGTTCCTTTTCGGGGCGGGCACGCTGTCGCGACATTGCGCCATCAAGCCGCACATGATCGAGGTCGACCCCAAACTAGGCACACGACGCGAAACGGCCCGGTGGCAGCGAGTCGTCGGGGAGACGGTTCCACACTTCGTTCTGACCCAAAAGCGGAATGCCGAGATAGCCACGAACCGTAAGCCGGCTGCCATCGGGGCTGAGTTGCATCCTGGCGCTGTAGATCGAGCCATCGCGCGGATCGAGAATAGAACCATCCTCGTAGGTGAGCCCATGCTGCCGCATACCTGTGATGAAGGTCAGCCCGAGCACCGGAGCGTTCTTCTGGACGCCTTCGCACTTCGTGCAGCGCCAATTCGCTGGGTTCCTCCCTTCCGGGGTCGGGAACATCTTGACGATCTTGCCTTCGTAGAGCCCGTTACATTCGATGATCCGGAACCAGGCCGCCGGCGCTCCGGTGTCATCGACCTTTTGCCAAAGGCCGGTTGCGGTCGGCGGCGCGGCTCGCGCCGCGAGCGATGTCACTGCCACGAGCATACAAAAGGCGAAACCTGCCGCGCCCGCCAGCCGATTCATCGTTGCGATCTTCCTCAGAAGCTGATCGATCCCTGCTCGGAGCGTGCGCATCGTCGCCACAGCGCTTTCGCTCCCCAGCCGGCGCGACGAAGCGTGCTTCGCGGGCTGCCGGCGTACGTTAACGTTCTGCCATTCGCAAAGTTCGGCTTGCAATGTCCGCTCGCGGCCTCAATGTGATGGCGGCGCCGCCTGACGGTCGATCCGGCGCAACAGCAACAACGCAAGCGGCACCATCAAACCGGCAAACACCGCATATTCCCAAAACACGTCGATATAGGCGAGCAGCGAGGACTGGCCCTGGACGAGCTGGCCCAGCCAGTCGATGGCCCGATGCTGTGCGGTTATAGGCGCGTCGCCCTGGGATTGGAAGAATTCGGAGACCCGGCTCATGGCCTGCTGATAGTTCAGCAGGGACGGCGCCACATGTTCCGTCAGCCGCGCCTGGTGGAACTGCGCACGCTGCGCCAGCTCCGTGTTTGCGAGCGACACCCCGATACTGCCGCCGAGATTGCGTGCGACATTGATGAGGGCGGAGGCCTGATTTATCTTTTGCGGCGGCAGGCCGGCATAGGCCACCAAGTTGATGGGAATGAACAGCAGCGGCAGCCCGACCATCTGTCCCACGCGGGCCCAGGCGAAATAGGCAAAATCCGCGTCCGGGACCAGCGACGTCATGTGCCACATTCCCACCGCCACCATCAGCAGACCGCAGGCGATCAGGTATTTCGGCTGAACGAGATTTGCGGCCTGGCCGGCAACCGGCATCATCAACAGCATCGCAAATCCACCCGGCATCAGCGCCAAGCCTGACAGCATGGAGGTATATCCGAAATTGATCTGCAGGAGCTGAGGCATCAACTGCGTCGAGCCGAACAGAACGGCGCCGACGGTCATCATCACCAGGAAGGACGCCCCGAATTGGCGTTGAAAGACGAGGCGCAGATCCACGATCGGATCCTCGCGCGTCAGTTCCCACAGGATCAGGCCTGCGCCGGCGACGGCGGAGATTGCGGTGAAGGTGACAATCAGGTCGGACGCGAACCAGTCCTCGCGCTGGCCCTTGTCGAGCACGAGCTCAAGGCAACCAAGGCACAATGCAACGAGCACGAATCCTATCCAGTCGACTTTCAAGCCGCGCTTGAGGCGGCGCATGCGTTCGCGTTCGAGAATCGCAGGCTCGACCAGCAGCCATTGCACGAGGCTGAGCGACAGCAGGCCGATTGGCACGTTGATGAAGAAAATCCAGTGCCAGGAGAAGTTGTCGGTGATCCAGCCCCCGAGCGTCGGACCAACGGTCGGGGCCACGATCACGGCGACGCCATAGAGCGCAAAAGCCTGCGCGCGCTTGTCCGGGGGAAAGGTATCGGCGAGGATCGCCTGCTCGCTCGGCGCCATGCCGCCGCCCCCGAGACCCTGCAAAATGCGGAAGACAATCAGCATCGACAGGCTGGTCGACATGCCGCACAGCAACGAGCTTGCGGTGAAGACCGCGACGCAAAGCATGTAGAATCGCTTGCGTCCGATGACGCTCGAGAGCCAGCCGCTGACCGGAATGATCACGGCGTTCGCGACGAGATAGGTGGTGATCACCCATGTGCTCTCGTCGACCCCGGCCGCGAGGCTGCCGGCGATTTGGCGCAGCGCCACGTTCGCGATCGAGAAGTCGAGCACCAGCATGAAGGTGGCAATCGAAACGACGACCGCAATGAGCCACGGATTGCGCCTGCCGGCAGCGGAACGGCTGTCCGCGCCGCCAAGCGAGCCGCCGTGCGCGCCGGCCGCGCTCATCGCACCCTGACCCATGGCACGACCGACATGCCGGGCCCCAGATGAACGTCCGGCGGCTGGTCGAAGACGATCTTGACCGGCACGCGCTGCACGACTTTCACGTAGTTGCCGGTGGCATTTTCCGGCGGCAGCAGGCTGAACGCGGCGCCGCTGCCGGCCTGAATGCTGTCGACGTGTCCGCGGAATGAGCGCCCCGGGTAGGCGTCGACCTCGATGTCGACCTTCTGTCCGGGACGGATGTCGTCGAGTTGCGTCTCCTTGAAGTTTGCCGTCACCCACAACTCGCGCGGCACGAACATCATCAGCGCCTGTCCGACCTGGGCATATCGTCCTTTGGCCGCCGAGATGCTCGTCGCCCATCCCGCGACCGGTGCCCTGACCACGGTGCGAGCAAGATTGATCTCGGCCTGCTCTCGTGCGGCTTGCGCCTGCTCCAGCGAGCCGAGGCAATCTGCTTCTGCGTCGTCAAGACGGCGATGTGCTGTTCGGCCGCGGTGGCGTTGGCTTGTGCGGCGGCGAGCTCGGCTTGCTTCTGGCCGAGATCCGACGATGCCTGCTGTGCGCGCTGCTGCGTGCCGGCGCCTTTCCGTAGCAGGTCCTGATAGCGGGCGTTTTCCTCCTGCGCGAACCGCAGCGCCGCCCGCGCGTCGGCCACCAGCTTCTCCGCCTGCTCGACCTTCGCCTGCTGCTCCGCTATCTGCGCGGCAAGGTTGGCGAGGGTCGCCTGGGCCTCGTCGACCTGCGCCATCGCCTCGTCGAGCGCCGCCTTGTAGTCCCGATCGTCGATGCGCGCGAGCACCCCGCCGGCTTCGACCAGTTGATTGTCCGTGACCGGAAGGTCGACGATCGCGCCGGCAACCTGTGAGCTGATCGAGACCGACCGGGCATCGATGAACGCATCGTCCGTCGTCTCGTATTGGCGAGCATGGAGCCACCAGATCACGGCGCCGGTTACGACGGCGACCGCGAGTATGACGGCCGTGGCGACGACGAAGGGATGGCGCCGGAACACTTCGACTGGCGATTTGTCGCGCGTGGGCCGTTCGTGGGTGTCGTCCTTGGAACGATCGGCAGGCAGCGGCTTTGCGGCCGGCGCGCGATCGTTGCGCGGGCGAAACTCGCCCGCCTCGCCGACGGACGTCTTGCTCCTCACGCCCGTGTGATGTTGCCCAACTTCTGCCACGTGAGCACCGAGGGCTTTTTTCGCTCGTTGCCGATTCAACCCTCATCCACAGTCGATCGTTCGACGGGATCGCGGCCCCGAGGCAGAGTCGAGGGCCGGACGTGAGCGTTTCGCTCTGGCAGCAGAAAGGCACGGGCAAGCAGCGTCGAATGGGCCTTGTCTCAAGCCCTTGAACGGCGCCTTGGTCGAATCTGTGCTGGCACAGCCAAGTTGCTCACGCAAATGTGGTTTCGCGTTGGAGGGACGTGGGAGGAGCTTGCGAACTGCGCCGGATCAACTTCCTTGCCGAACTTACCGAACCCTCCCGGCGCTCGCCGTCGCATCCGGCCGGTCTTGGCGGCGCTGCCGAAAAGGGCCATCCTGGCGGCCGCAAGGCCGTTCATATCCGGGCCACGTCGTTGAAGGCTGTGCCGCCGGGCTGCCGCGACGGACGATTGCCGGACAGGATCGCCCATGAATATTCCGGTCACGAACTTCGTGCGCGCGGGCAGCCTCGCGGAGCTGCACGCCAAGGGGCGGCTGGTCGTGCGCGGCGCACACCGTCCGATCCTCGTGGTTCACGACCGCGGGCGCATCTTCGCGCTCGACAATCGCTGCCCGCATATGGGCTTTCCGCTCGACCGCGGTAGCGTCGAGGACGGCATCCTGACCTGTCACTGGCACCACGCCCGTTTCGATCTCGCAAGCGGCTGCACGTTCGATCTGTGGGCCGACGACGTGCCGGTCTGTCCCGTCGAAGTGCGCGACTCGGAGGTCTGGGTGAAGCCGACGTTCGGCCACGCCGATCCGGCGGCGCATTGGCGCCGACGGCTCCACGACGGCCTTGCCCATGACCTCGGCCTTGTCATCGCCAAGGCGGTGCACGGCGAGTTCGCCGCCGGCGTGCCGGCGGCCGACGTCACCCGGCAGATCGCGTTGTTCGGCGCGCACAACCGTGACGGTTGGGGCGTGGGCCTGACCATTCTGACCGCGCTTGCAAATCTCCTGCCCGTGCTGGCGGAGGAAGAGACCTATCTCGCTCTGTTCCACGGCGCGCGCCGCGTCGCGGATGATTGCGAGGGACAAGCGCCGCGCCAGGAGCGTGCGCCGCTCGCGAGCCGGCCCGATCTTGCGACCCTCAAGCGCTGGCTGCGGCGGTGGACGGCCGTGCGCCATCGGGAGGCGGCCGAGCGTACCGTGCTCACGGCCATCGCGGGCGTAGCCGCGCCGGCCGAGCTCGCCGATCTTTTGCTGACCGCCGAGACCGACCGCGCCTTCGCCGACACCGGACACGCGCTCGATTTCATCAACAAGGCTTTCGAGTGCCTCGAGCTCATCGGCTGGGAGCATGCTCAATCCGTGCTGCCGACGGTCGTCGGCCAGATGGTTGTCGCGCGCGGCGCCGAGGAAACGACCGCATGGCGCCAGCCGGCAGACCTCATCGCGCTATGCCGGACCACGGCAACGGAGCTGCCGGGCCTGTTCGCCGCCGCGCGGCGAGACGAGCGCTGGTCGGGCCACGCGGCGCTCGCGCACGCGCTCCTCGGCGACGACCCTGTCGCGATCATGGATGCAATCAAGGCGGCGGTCCGAGCCGGGGCCGCTCCCGTCGACCTCGGCCGCTCCCTGGCCTACGCGGCGGCGCTGCGGGTGGCGCGCTTCGGCAGCGCCAACGAGCACTCGGACTGGGAGACGGCGCATCACGTCTTTACCTACGCCAACGCCGTTCATCGGATGGTCGAGCGGGCCGGCGTCGCCGACGCCGACCGGCAAGCCGAGGCTGCACGCGGCATCCTGCATGGCGCGATGGCACTCTATCTCGCCCGCTATCTGAACGTGCCGCCGGCCCGCATCCCCGGCGGCGACGGCGACCTCCTCGACGATCTGCCCGCCGAAGAAGAGGCCCTCCGAGCCGCCCTGCTCGACGCCTTCGACCGCCAGCGGCAGGTCGAGCCGGCGGCGCGTCTGGTGGCGCGTCATCTTGCGCTCGGCCACCCGCCGCGCGCGCTCATCGCCACGCTGGGCCGGGCGCTGTTGCGCGAGGACTCAGGCTTTCACGCCTATCAGATGCTGGAGGCCGGCGTGCGCCAGTTCGGGCAGTGGGGCGACACCCGCGAGGGCCGGCACATTCTGATCGCGGTCGCCCGCTATCTTGCCGCGCATTCGCCGACCGAGCGCGCCGGCTTGCAGACCGCCGATATCGCCCGGCGGCTCATGCGCGGCGGAGAGCTGCATCAGGACGCAGCCGCGGACGGGGATCGTTCCCCTGGCCTCGCGGCCCGCGAGCGCTAGCGCTTCGAGAGCAGCGCGAAGCTCCATTGCAATGCCGTGCGAACGGCGCCGCCTCGCGCTTTACACGCCGGAAATTGCATGTATCACTGCAACCGTTGCGCGGCGCGGGCGCTCGGGATCGGCGCCGCCGTTCGAGGACTTGCCGAAGCAATCGGCCGGCGCGACGCCTGACACGGGTCGAGGATGAAGGCTGCTCCCTTCCGCTATCATGCCCCGCGAACGGTCGACGAGGCGGTCGCTCTGCTGGCCGAGGTCGCGCCGCACGACGGGCGCGTACTGGCGGGCGGGCAGAGCCTCGTTCCGATCATGGCGTTTCGGCTGACGCGGCCGGCGCATCTCGTCGACATCAATGGTGTCGAGGCGCTGCGGCGGCTCTCCGTCGACGGCGACCGGCTTCGCATCGGCGCCTGCGTGCGCCATGCCGCCTTTCATCGCCCGGTCGTCGACGGCCCGCTGGGCCGGCTGCTGTCGACGGTGGTGCGCCACATTGCCCACTATCCCATCCGCACGCGCGGCACGTTCTGTGGCAGCGTCGCGCACGCCGATCCGGCGTCGGAGTGGTGTACCGTCGCGGCGGCGCTCGGGGCCGAGATGGTCGCGCAGAGCGTTCGCGGCACGCGCGTGATACCCGCGCGCGAGTTCTTCGCGGGGATCATGACCACGGCGCTGGCGGAGGACGAGCTGCTGACCGAAGTCCGCCTGCCGCTGTTGCCGCCCGCGACCCGCTTCGGCTTCTGCGAGTTCAACCGCCGCGCCGGCGATTTCGCGCTGGCCATGGCGCTCGCGGTCTACCGCGTCGAGGGCGGAAACATCGTCGAGCCGCGGCTGGCCCTCGGCGGAGCCGAGGCCCATGCCCGAAGGATTGCCGAGGCGGAGCAGGCGCTGAGCGGCCGGGCGCCCGTGGTCGAGGCCTTTGCCGCCGCCGCCGACCGCGCCGCCGACGCGATCGATCCGATGGAAGACGCGCAGACGAACGCGGAGTATCGCCGCGACCTCGTGCGCACCATGACGCGCCGCGCGTTGGAGCGGTCGCTGCCATGATCCCTCAACGACAGCACGGCAACGGGCGATGAGCGAGAAGATCGATCTCAATCTCCACATCAACGGGCACGACTACGCCGTGCGGGTCGAGCCGAGAAAGACGCTCGTCGACGTCATCCGCGACGATTGCGGGTTGACCGGAACCCACATCGGCTGCGAGCACGGCATCTGCGGCGCTTGCACGGTGATCCTCGACGACGAGGCGGTGCGGTCCTGCCTGATGTTCTCAGTGCAGGCGCAGGGCAAGCGCATCCGCACGGTCGAGGGCCTTGCCGACGGCGACAAGCTCCACCCGCTGCAGAGCGCGTTCATCGCGCACCATGCGCTCCAGTGCGGCTTTTGCACGCCCGGCTTCCTGATGCTGGCGGTGAACGTGCTGGAGACCGACCCCGACCTGACGGACGACGAGATCCTCGACGTGCTCGCCTCCAATCTCTGCCGCTGCACCGGCTATCAGAACATCATCAAGGCCGTGCGCAGCACGGCCGCCGAGATGCGGCGGGCGCCCGCGCGTTGATTGCGGCCGCGCGTGCCGGCAAGTCGGGGACCGCATGCCGATCGACGTTCATGCCCATTACGTTCCGCCGCAATTGATCGACGCCGTCGCCGCGCGCGGCGGCGATATCGGTGTGCGGCTGATGCCATCGGCCGGCGCATCGCCCGCGCTGCATTTCGACTACGGCTTCAAGGTGCGCCCGTTCTTTCCGCGCCTGATCGAGCCGGTCGCCGAGCGGCGCGCCTGGCTCGACGCGCAGGGCATCGACGTGCAGATCGTCGGCACCTGGCCGGATATCTTCGGCTACGGCCTCGCGCTCGACGCCTGCGTCGCCTGGCATCGGATGCTCAACGACACGCTGGCGGCATGGTGCGCGGACAACTCGGATCGCTTCGCCTGGATCGGCTCCGTGCCGTTGATCCAAGCGAAGGCCGCGGCGCAGGAGCTCGAGCGCGTCGTGGGCCTCGGAGCGTGCGGCGTGATCGTCTCCGCCAATATCGAGAACATCAATCTCGGCGAGCTTGCGCTCGACGCGTTCTGGAGCAAGGCCGAGGCGCTCGGCATGCCGGTGCTGATCCATCCCGTCCTGGTCGGGCCGGCGCCGCGGGCCGCCAAGTTCGGTCTCGCGCAAGTCGCGCAATATACGTTCGACACCACGCTCGGCGTCGGATCGCTGCTGATGACCGGCGTGCTCGACCGCTTTCCCGGCCTGACGCTGGTGCTCTCCCACGGCGGCGGCGCCTATCCCTACCTCGCCGGCCGCTTCGACATCATGCACGAGCGCATGGACCGCGCCGCCCACGGCGATGTCGCGGCCCGTCCGCCATCGGCCTATGCCGCGCAGATGGCCTACGACAGCATCGTGCACGCGCCCAAGGCGTTGCGCTTCCTGCTCGATGTGGTCGGGCTTGATAACGTCGTGCTCGGCACCGATTACTCGTTTCCCCCCGCCGACATGGCGCCGCTCGCGCTGCTGCGATCGGCGGGCCTGTCGGCGGCGCAGATCGAAGCGATCGCCGATGCGAACCCGCGCCGCGTGTTCGCGCGCCTGCGGTGATCGACGATGGCCGTCGACGCCAAGAAGGATGGCGGTGCGGGCTGGGTCGGCCGCGCGATCCGGCGGCTCGAGGACCCCGCGCTGGTGGCCGGCAACGGCCGCTTCACCGGGGACCTGCCCGCGGCGCGCTGGGTGCGCTTCGTGCGCAGCCCGGTCGCCGCGGGGCGCATCACACGAATCAAAGCGCCGGCAGGTGCGGCGGTCGTCACCGCCGCCGAGCTCGCGGCGGTGAAGCCGATCCGCCCGATGCTGCACAAGTTCAACTACGTGCCGATCAGCCAGCCGGTGCTGGCCAAGGATGTGGTGCGTTTCGTCGGCGAGCCGATCGCGGCGGTGCTCGCTCCGACCAGGGAGGAAGCCGAGGACATTGCCGACCTGGTCGAGGTCGAGATCGAAGCGATGCCGGCGGTGGTCGGCGCCGCCGCGGCGGTCGCTCCCGGCGCCCCGCTCGTGCATGACGAGGCGGCCGGCAATGTCGTGGTCGAAGGGCGCCTCAAGACCCCGGGATTCGATGCGGCCCGGGCGCGCGCGCACCGGCGGATCCAGCTCGACATCCGCTCGCATCGGCAGAACGCCCTGCCGCTCGAACCGCGCGCGGCGCATGCGGCGTGGGATACCGGCAGCGGGCGTGTCACGCTCACCTGCGCCACGCAGACGCCGCATATCATGCGCACGATCATCGCCGAGCTGATCGGGATGCCGGAATCCGATCTGCGGGTGATCGCGCCCGATGTCGGCGGAGGCTTCGGGCAGAAGATGTCGCTGGCGGCGGAATTCGTGGTGGTGACCTGGCTCGCGCGGGAGCTGCGGACCTCGGTGGCCTGGGCCGAGGACCGGCGCGAGAACCTCGTCGCCTGCTTCCACAGCCGCGATCAATCCATTTCGCTCGAGGGCGCCTTCGACGCCGACGCCAAGCTGATCGCCCTCACCACGGACATTCTCGCCGACATCGGCGCCTATTCCTGCTATCCGACCACCTGCGGCGTCGAGCCGCTGATGGCACTGGCGGAGATGCCGGGCCCGTACGACCTGCGCGAATATGCCTGCGTGTCGCGCGGCGTCACGACCCACACCTGCCCGATGGCGCCCTATCGCGGCGTCTCCCGTCCGGTGATCACGTTTGCGATCGAGCGGCTGATGGACAAGGCGGCGGCGGCCTTCGGCCTCGACCCGATCGAGGTCAGACGCCGCAACCTGATCAGGAGCTTTCCCTATACGTCGGCGACCGGCCTCGTCTTCGACGAGGCGACGTATGTCGAGACCATGGAGGCAGCGGCCGGCGCCATCGGCGTACCGGCGTTCCGCGCCCGCCAGGCCAAGGCGCGTGCGCAAGGCCGCCATCTCGGCCTCGGCTTCGCGACCTTTTCCGAGCGCACCGGCTACGGCACGCCGGCCTTCGCGGCGCGCGGCATGGAGGTGACGCCGGGCTGGGAAACCGTCGAGATCATCATGGATCCGTCCGGCTTCGTGGAGGCGCGGATCGGAGCATCGCCGCACGGACAGGGCCTGCGCACCACGTTGTCGCAGATCATTGCCGACGAGCTCGGCACCTCGCCGGACCGCATCAAGGTCGTGCACGGCGATACCGACCGCACGCCCTACGGCTGGGGCACCTTCGCCAGCCGGTCCTTGGTGATCGCCGGCGGGGCGAGTTTGCTGGCGGCGCGCAAGGTGCGCGCCAAGCTCGCGGCGATGGCGGGAATCCTGCTCGAGGCGTCGGCGGACGACATCGTGCTGGAAGCCGACGCTGCCCGCGTCGCCGGCACCGACCGCAGCATTCCGGTCGCGGCGCTGGCGCGTGCCGCCTATCATCAGGTCCACCGCTTCAAGGGCGAGATCGATCCCGGTCTCTCCGAGAGCGCGACCTACGATCCGCCCGGAACCTTCTCCAATGCCTGCCATGCCGCCGTGGTCGAGGTCGACGTCGAGACCGGCCGTGTCATGATCGAGAAGTTTGTGGTGGCCGAGGATGCCGGACGCCTGATCAATCCGATGATCGTCGACGGACAGATTCACGGCGGCGTCGCCCAGGGCATCGCCAACGCGCTGCTCGAGGAGATCATCTACGACGACAGCGGCAATATCCTCACCGCCAGCCTGGCGGACTATCTGCCGCCGACCGCGTGCGAGGTTCCGTCGATCGAAATCCATCATCTCGAGACCTGGACGCAGGCCTCCCTCACCAAGGCCAAGGGCCTGGGCGAGGGCGGCGCGATCGGCGCGCCCGCCGCTGTCGTCAACGCAATCAACGATGCGTTGGCGCCGTTCGGCGTCTCGATCGACGAGCTCCCGGCGACGCCGCAGCGCATTCGCTCCGCGCTGCGCGCGGCGGGCGCACGCATGAAGGCCTGACATGAGCGTGGTCGGACGTTCCGTCACTCGCCTCGAGGACCGGCCGCTGGTGACGGGGCGCGGCGCCTTCGCCGCCGATGTCGGCTTTCCCCACATGCTGCACATGCGCCTGGTGCGCGCGGCGCACGCGCACGGGC
>JBAUOM010000398.1:0-4296 GCA_049579765.1 Xanthobacteraceae bacterium | reverse complement strand
GTGCATAGCCCCTGCGCGAGGCGCGAGCTTGCCCTTGCTTGCGTTCCTCGCCTAGATGCCCCGCGCTCGCCGCCCCGGGCCGGCGCGAGACAGCGACATGCGCGATCCGCTCATCCCGCCACCGGATTATATCGATCACGCCGCCGCGCGCCGTATCGTCGTGGGCGTGCTCCTTACCATGCTGCTCGCGGCGCTCGACCAAGTAATGGTTGCGACCGCGCTGCCGACCATCGCCGCCGACCTCGGCGACATCGACAACATGTCGTGGGTCGTCACCGCCAATCTGTTGAGCGCCACGGCGGCGACGCCGCTGTACGGCAAGCTCTCCGACATTCACGGCCGCCGCACTATGCTGCTGATCGCCATCGGCGTCTACGCGGCGGGCTCGCTGGCCTGCGCGCTGGCGCCATCCATGCTGGCGCTCATTTTCTCCCGTGCGCTGCAGGGGCTCGGCGGGGGCGGCCTGATGCCGCTGGTACAGACCATCATCGGCGACGTCGCCTCCCCGCGCGACCGCCCGCGTTACCAGGCCTACACGTCATCGACCTTCATCGTGTCGACCGTCGGCGGCCCGATCGTCGGCGGCTTCATCGCCGAGCACCTGCATTGGTCGTGGATTTTCTGGCTCAATCTGCCCCTCTGCGCTATCGCCTACCTGTTGACCCATAACTTGCTGCAACGCCTGCCGCGGCACGAGCGTCCCCACCAGCTCGACCTCATCGGGGCCGGACTGATGGTAGGGGCGGCGGTGGCGCTGATGCTCGCGTTGACCTGGGGCGGGCGAATCTATGCATGGGCGTCGCCGCAGATTCTTGCGCTCTTCGGCGCCTCGGCGACGCTGTGGGCGCTGTTCGGCATGCGCGTGATGACGGCGAGGGAGCCGTTCATTCCGCTCTCCGTGCTGCGGGACGGGGCCATGCGGGTGGGCACTGCGGCCGCTTTCTTCGCGATCGGCACCGTCATTGCACTGACGATCGTCCTGCCCCTCTATGCGCAGCTTGCGCTCGGTCTCTCCGTAAGCGAATCGGGCTGGACCATCATCGCGTTGCAGGGGGCCGCCACGATCACCTCCATCGTCGGCGGCCGATTGCTCGTCCGCTTCACCCACTACAAGCTCGTGCCGGTCGTCGGCCTCCTGCTGTCGATCGCGGCGCTCGTGCCCCTGACGCTTGCGCCGGTCGGATTGTCGCCAGCGGCGGCTCTGGGCCTGATCGCGCTCGTGGGCTTGGGATTGGGAGCAACGTTCCCGTTCACCATCGTGGTCGTGCAGAACGCAGTGGCGCTGCATCAGCTGGGTGTTGCGACCGGGACGATGAATTTCTTTCGCGCCCTGGGCTCGACCTTTATCGTGACCGGCTTCGGCGCCATCGTGCTCGCGGGCGCGCCGGTGCGGCGCGGGATGTCGGTGGGCGCTGTGCTGGCCGGCGCGGAGGCGGCTGAAGCCTTCCGCTGGGTCTTCGCCGCCGCCATTCTTTGCCTCGCGATCGCGCTGGCCTCGATCCTCGCGCTCGAGGAACGTCCGCTGCGGGGCTCGTCGCACCGGCCGGCGGCGGCCGAGTGAGCGCGCCAACGGGCGTCATACCTGCCCTGTGTGCGGCCCCATTGTCTTCGCCGCGCGCCGTGATGATATCCTTTGCGCCGGTTACAAGGGAAATGATTGGTCCGTCGAACAGATTTTGATCGGAATGCCGTCTTCCAACTGCCAGCCGAACAAGCCCGCCGAAAGCGACCCGCATGCGCCGCTGAGCCGCGCGCAGGTGCGCAAAATCTTCTACGGCCTGATGCTGGGGATGTTCCTCTCGGCGCTCAACCAGACCATCGTCGCCACCGCGTTGCCCACCATCGGCCGCGACTTCGGCGATTTCGAGAACCTGTCCTGGGTCATCATCGCCTACCTGCTGTCGTCGACCGTGGTGTCGCCGCTTTACGGCAAGCTCTCCGATATCCACGGCCGGCGCGCCATGATGCTCGTGGCGCTCGGCCTGTTCCTGGCGGGTTCCGCCGTGTCCGCCGCAGCGCCCAGCATGGCAATGCTGATCGCCGGCCGCACGCTGCAAGGCATCGGCGGCGGCGGCATCGTACCGCTCACCCAGACGACGATCGCGGACATGATCACGCCGCGCGAGCGCGGCCGCTACCAGGCCTACATGGGCACCTCGTGGATCACGGCCGGCGTGGCGGGTCCTGCGCTCGGCGGGATCATCGCCCAGCACCTGCATTGGTCTGTCATCTTCTGGCTCAATCTGCCCTTCGGGCTGGTCGCAGTGCTGCTTACGCATCATGCAATGAAACGCTTGCCGCGCCACGAGCGGCCGCACCAGCTCGACATCGTCGGCGCGGCGTTGATGATCGCCGCCGCGACCGTCTTCCTGATCGCGCTCACCTCGGGCGGTACGCGTGTTCCGTGGATGTCCCCGACGATTCTGGTTCTCATGGCGGTTTCGCTGGCGCTGGGCCTCGGCTTCGTGTGGTGGCTCAAACGCGCGCCAGAGCCGTTCTTGCCGCTTACCGTGCTGCGAAATCCGGTGATGCGTTCCGGCACCGCCGCGACCTCCTGGATGATGGGCGCGGTGCTCGGGCTCACCGTCTATATGCCGCTTTACTTCCAGGTCGTGCACAGGTTGTCCGCGACCGATGCCGGGCTGGCGCTGATTCCGATTGTACTGATGACGACGCCGGGATCGATGCTGTCCGGGCGCTCGATGATGTATCTGCGCCGCTACAAGGTATCGGCGATCGCGGGCGCGATGCTTGCGATCGCGAGCGTGACCACGCTCGTGGCTTGGCCCGCTATGCCGCTTTCTGGCGTGGTCATCGCGCTCACGTTGATCGGCTTCGGTGCTGGAACCGTCTATCCGGTCGCGACCGTCTCGATCCAAAACGCGGTCCCGGTGTACCAGGTCGGCACCGCCACGGGCGCCATGAATTTCTTCCGCGCCCTCGCGAGCACGCTTGCGGTCGCCATCATGGGAGCGATCCTGCTGGCGGGTCTCGGCGCGACGCCCCAGCGCGGCACCGGCGTCGAGCTGCTGGTGCAAACCGCCGGCGCCGCCGGCATCGACCTCACGGCGGTGTTCCGCTGGGTTTTCGTGGCGGCGGATGCCTTTCTCGTCGCCGCGCTCGCCGCCGTGCTGGTGATGGAGCAGCGCCCGCTGCGAGGGCCCGCGACCGCCGCGGTGCCCGTATCACCGGAGCCGCCGCCGGCGCCGGCGGAATAGCGCCGGCCGGTCCTCATAGAGCCGCATGTCGCAGAATCGGTGCCGGCGCCGGGGCGCCGAGATTGCCCTGCGCGTGCCGCGGCGACATCATCGTGGCGCGCGAATCGAATGGAACTCCGGTGACGAAGCTGTATTGCTGTCGCTTCTGCGTGGTCGAGATGGCGCGGGTCGCGCTGGCCGACGGCACCGCGGCGCTCATCTGCCTCGATTGCGACGCGATCGGGCTCGAGCACGAAATCGCGGGCGGCGCTCCGATGTCGCCGGCCGGGCTTGCCGCGGCGGCGAAGGCGGAGAAGACCCGACATCAGCGACTGCGGTCGGGAAGGGGAGGCGCCGCCCATGGCCGATGAGCTCACCGCCGATCAAGTGCGTACGCTGCTCGAGCTCGAGCCGAACGCCACCTGCGGTTTCGTGCGCACGACCTATCTGAGCACGCAGTCGATCGCGGCTGGCGGTTTGCCGGGGCCGTTCGCCGACGGACGGCCGATGGGATCGGCGCTCTACTTCATGGTGACGCCGAGCGCGCCGGTGCGGCTCCACCGCATCCGCAACGACCAACTGTACCACTACTATCTCGGCGATCCGCTCGAGCTGCTGTTGCTGCAGGACGACGGCAGGCCCGCACGCATCGTTGTCGGCCCGAACCTGCGCGAAGGCGAGCACGTGCAGCTTCTGATCCCGGGCAACACCTTCCACACCGCCCGGTTGGTCGGCCGCGGCCGCTGGTTTCTGGGGGCGAGCACGGAATGGCCCGGGGTTGCGCCGGCCGACGTGGAGATCGGGAATGTCGACGTGCTGGCCGCGAAGTATCCGGAGGTTGCCGCCGATCTGCGCGCCATCGCCGATTCGGTTCGGCCGAATTGAGGTTCAACGAGACAACGGCGAGCCCATTTTCCCGGCTTGCTCCACGATCCATGCGTGGTAGCGCACGAGCGGCGTGACGCCGGTGAGGCCGCCGCAGCCGTCGCTCAAGGCGGGGCCGGTCGACCAGCTCACGACGCCGATCACCGCGAGCGTGCCGCCGATATCGCGATAGACCGGCGCTCCGGAATCGCCGGTGCAGGCGCCGAGCCCGGCG
>JBAUOM010000397.1:0-2319 GCA_049579765.1 Xanthobacteraceae bacterium | reverse complement strand
TGCCCGCATTGTCGAAAATGGATTTGCAACAAGCGGCGGCGTGCTAGCGCGTGATCCCGAAAAGTGGATACCGGTTTTCGGAAAAGATCACGCGCAAAACAAAAGCTTAGAGCGGGATGATGAGTCAAGAAAAATCATCCCGCTCTAAGTCGCCCATGACCCACGACGCGCCGGCACAACTCCTGACGGCATCGCCTTCCTTGCGGCATCGCGCCCGCTAGCAGCGCGGCCGCGGTTACGCACTCGAGGCTGTTGGAGGAATGCAATTGGACGAACGATGAACCGGGCCGATGCTGTCCGCCGCGACCAGGGAGCAAGTGATGAAGCCGATCTGCCTGATACTGGTGCCCATCGTCGTGCTTTCGTTCGCGGCCGCGGACGCCGGTGCAGAGAGCTGGCCTACAAAACCGTTGCGCGCCGTCGTGCCCGTCGCTGCCGGAAGCTCGACCGACATCATCCCGCGCATGGTGTTCGAGCAGCTCTCGCAGCAGGTCGGGCAAACCATCATCGTGGAAAACCGCCCCGGAGCCGGCGGCACCATCGGCGCGGCATTCGTCGCCAAATCGGAGCCGGACGGCTACACCATTCTGGTCAGCGGGGCGATCCATACGATCGCGCCGGCGCTTTATCCGAGGCTGACCTACCATCCCACGCGTGATTTTGCGGCAGTCGTTCCCCTCGGCATCTCACCGAACGTGCTGGTTGTTTCGCCGGAGAAAGGCTTCAAGACCGTCGGCGATTTCGTTGCCGCCGCGAAAAGCCGGCCCGGCACGTTCAACTTCGCTTCAGTCGGTGTTGGAAGCGCGACGCATTTGAGTGCGGAACGGTTCCGATCCAGCGCCGGAATCAATGCTGTACACGTTCCCTTCAAAGGCGGCGCCGAGGCCGTGTCTGAAGTGATCGCCGGGCGTGTCGACTTCTTCTTCGGCCCGCCCGCGCTGGTGCTGCAGCACGTCCGCGAGGGCAGGCTCACGGCGCTGGTGGTGAATGGCACCAGCCGCACGCCGGCTTTGCCGGACGTTCCGACGACGCAGGAGGCCGGCCTTGAAGACGCGGAATACCCGATCTGGTACGGGCTGTTTGTGCCGGCAAAGACGCCACGCGATATCGTCAACAGGCTGCACGGCGAGACGGTCAAAGCGCTGCAAGCGTCCAAGGTGCGGGAGCGGATCGCTGCGCTCTTCGTCGATCCGATGGTCATGACGCCGAACGACTTCGACGCGTATGTCCAAAAGGAGATCGACCTCAACGCGGCGCTGGTCAAAGCTGCCGGCATCAAGCCGAACTGAGGTCTGGCGGGCGCTCGTTGCACATTTCAGGACCGTCGCGCTTGGCCATCACAGACACAGCGGTCAGTTTCGACGATAGCGCCGCCTATGAGCGCTTTGTCGGGAGCTGGGGCCGTGCCGCCGGTGCCATGTTCCTTGATTGGCTGGCACCACCCGGCGGCGCGAGCTGGCTTGATATTGGTTGCGGCACGGGGCTGTTCACTGAATTGATCCTCGACACCCGCTCTCCCGCAGCCGTGTTCGCGATCGACGCGGCGGCGGCACAGATCGAGCACGCCGGCCGCAAGCCGGTGGCCCGGCGCGCGAACTTCCATGTTGGCGATGCGCGAGCGCTGCCTTTTCCCGACGCCACGTTCGACGTCGTCGCCTCCGCCCTGGTGATAAACTTCATTGCCGACCGCGCGCGCGCCCTGTCCGAAATGCGTCGCGTTACGCGTACCCATGGCGCGGTCGCCGGGTATGTCTGGGATTTCGGCGAGGAACTTTCCCCAAGTGGTCCCTTTCGCGTTGGGATGCGCGAGGTCGCTGACCTGCCTGCACTGCCGGGTAGCGAGGACTCGAGCCTCGGCGCGCTTCGCTCGTTGTTCGCGCGCGCAGGACTTGAGGAGATCGCCACCAGAACCATCGAGGTGACGGTATCATTTCCCAATTTCGACGACTTCTGGCTTGCTCAGACGCCGAGCTATAGCCCGATGACCAAGATGATCGCCGCGATGACCACAAGCGAACGAGCCAAATTGACCGAAGCGGTGCGCGCCCAGGTGCCATTCCGCGGAGACGGCAGGATTGAATATCGTGCACGCGCGAACGCCATCAAGGCACGGGTGCCTCGGCGACCTATGGGTCAGCAGAGGTGAATGTCCATATGGCGGTGACGCCCGGGGGAAAGATCAACGTCTCCCATTGCGCAGGTTTTCGGACGCCGGCAATCACGATGCTAACCATGCGCGCGGGTGGCCGGCGTTCGAAAAGCGCCAAGGCACGAAATCGCGGCGGGAGATAGTGCGGGGCGGTGCCGCGGGCGCTATGG
>JBAUOM010000396.1:0-2281 GCA_049579765.1 Xanthobacteraceae bacterium | reverse complement strand
CGGCTGAGCCGCTCCACGTGCAGCGGAAGACAACGCCATCGGCCTTCTCGACCGCCTCATGGATCGCCACTCGCTTCCCGAACCACGGATGCCAATGATAAAGCAGTTCTCGGAAAAACGGTCCCGTGGGCGTTCTGAAGTGGTCCCGGATGTCTGAACAGATTTTCCGCGTCGATAAGTGGAGCCTCTGCCGGGGTTAGGCTGCCAAGCGGACAGGCAGCGGTGGGAAGTAGGCTTGATCGGGCGTCATGCCGTCAAGGCTGGAGTGCGGCCGGCGGCCATTGTAGAAGTCGAAGTAGCGACCGATCGAGGCGCGGGCGTCCGACACGTTGTCGTAGGCGCGCAGATAAACCTCCTCGTATTTGACGCTGCGCCACAGCCGCTCGACGAACACGTTGTCGCGCCAGGCGCCCTTGCCGTCCATGCTGATCGCGATGCCGTTGCCGGCGAGCACGCCGGTGAAGCTCGCCCCGGTGAACTGCGAGCCCTGGTCGGTGTTGAAGATGTCCGGCTTGCCGTGACGTGCCAAAGCGTCCTGCAACGTCTCGATGCAGAACGCCGCTTCCATGGTAATCGACAGCCGCCACGACAGCACCCGGCGACTGAACCAGTCGAGCACCACAGCCAGATAGACGAAGCCACGCGCCATCGGGATGTAGGTGATGTCCATCGCCCACACTTGGTTCGGCCGCTCGATCGTCAGGCCGCGCAGCAGGTACGGATAGACCTCGTGGCCGGGCGCGGGCTTGGTCGTGCGCGGACGGCGATAGAGCGCCTCCATCCCCATCCGCTGCATCAGCGTCTTCACGTGACGACGGCCGACCTTGCACCCCTCGGCGGCCAACAGGCCTCGCAGCATCCGCGAGCCGGCGAAGGGGAACTCCAGGTGCAGCCGGTCGAGCCGACGCATGATCGCAAGGTCGGCCTCCGGCATCGGCCGACGAGACTGTCGTCCCCGCTACCGGTTTGGTGCGTGGCCACCAGCATGCGAATGCCGGCAGGGATCGTAATCATGCCGCCACCTTCACGGCGCGCAGTACCGCCTGCAAAGTCGTCGCATCGGCTCCTTGGCGGAATCCGAACCGCGGCAGCGCCAATCACGATCTCGATCAGCGACTGAGCCGCCCGGACAACCAGGCACAAGCGGCGCGTCCGCATGGCCGAGCCGCCTCCACGATCACCCGGCGCAAATGCCGACCCGCTCTCACCGGTCCCGTCGTCTGCCCGCCGCTGCCGACAGCCCGCCGCGGCGCGTCATGGCGTCACGGTGGTGAACGGGTGGGTCCAAAGACCAGTTCGGCCCGGGAAATTGCGAGCAATCGGTGTTGCATTTTTGCAACAAAGACGGTTCAGCCCTTCCACCAACTGCTAGCATCCCCGGCCGGTGCTGCTAACGCCGTTCCTTCACGTAAGTAAAGCGAGACAGAATTGCGGTGAAATAGCAAAAATGCTAGCTCCCGCTGCGGTGCCACTCCGGACGCAGCTTTCCGATGAGTTCGAGAAGGAGCCGATGAAGTTAGATTTGTATCCCTTACCGCTGCCCGGCGTGAAATTGATTCGCTCGGTACGTACTGCAGATCCGCGTGGTTTTTTCGCGGAGACTTATGTGAAAAAGGACTTCGCCGAGTCTGGCATTTGTAGTGACTTTATCCAGGACAACCAATCCTTTTCGACGTCGGCGGGAACTGTGCGGGGTTTGCATTTTCAGATTCCTCCGTTTCAACAAGCGAAGTTGATCAGAGTTCTGCGGGGAAAAATTCTTGACGTTGTTGTCGATCTACGCCGCTCTTCTGCAAGCTACGGTAGGCACATCAGCGTCGAGCTTAGTGGCGAATCTGACGAACAGCTGTTCGTGCCAGCAGGGTTTGCTCATGGATTCTGCACGTTGGTCGACACCACCGAGATCTTTTATAAGGTTGATTCCGTCTATTCTTCCGCTCATGACCGGGGGATCAATTGGCTCGATCCGACGTTGGGAATTCCTTGGCCGCTTGAGGCTAGCAAGGCAATCTTGTCGGATAAGGACAAGACCCTTCCACCCATGAACACATTACCCCCCTATTTTGAGTAGGATATGTTCCATGCACGTATTGGTCACAGGGGGAGCAGGGTTCATCGGCTCGGCCGTATGCCGGCAACTCGTGGGGGAGCGCCGTGTGCCGGTCGTCAACGTCGACAAGCTCACGTATGCCGCAAACCTCCGATCACTTGATCCAGTCGCTAACGATTCGCGATATGCCTTCGAGCAAGCAGATATTTGTGATCGTGCCGCCATGGATGC
>JBAUOM010000395.1:0-3226 GCA_049579765.1 Xanthobacteraceae bacterium | reverse complement strand
CCGCTAGCCGCTGCCCCGGCCCTGCCTGCGGAGGACGCGCGCCTGCCGGCGGCGGAGCCGCCGGAAGCGGTCACGGTTGTCGGACGGAGGCTGCGGTGCTGGCGGGCATTTGCAATATTGATGACGCTCGTCGTCCTCGCGGTGGTCGCGCTGCTGGCGGCGTGGCGCTTCGTGCCCGAGCATGTTCCGCCCATGCTGCGGCCGCTCGAGCTGATGCGCTCGACCGGTGTTGGTCCGCCCCCGCCGCCGGCACCGCCGCGCAGACCCGCTCCGCCGCAGTTCGACGAGTGATGCTCGCGTCGAGATCGCGAAGCTTCCACCAGGCCCGGCCTTCGTTCGAGCGTTGACGAAAATTTCCCGGCTGTGGCGCGGGAGCAACAGGTGCGCGGGCCGAAGCGGCGCTGTCGAGCCGACGCGTCAGCGAACAAAGAAAAAGCGCGCCCGAAGGCGCGCAAGTATGGGGGGTTGAGAAGAGAAAAGGGGTCAGCGGATGGTGCGGTCCGCGGTCGCGGAGGCGGTCATCGGCTTGCTCGCCTTGACGACCGTCGCTTCGATCCGTCCATCCATGGCGGGGGAGCTGTCGGCGACCCGCGCGGCAACACCGATGCCGGCGACGAGGGTCGCGCAGACGAGCGCAACCGCCACGACTTTCAGGTGGGTCATGCGGTCGGCGCTAAACATCGAGAAATTGTTCATGACACCCTCCCCAAGGTTCGCTTCATTGGTCGCAGTGACCGACAAAAAGGTTCATGGGTCCGCCACAAAAAATAAGGGTCCGGGCGGCCGCGCCAAGGTCGTTCACGAAACGTTGAATCAGACGTGATTCCAACAAGTTAATGGCGAAGCGGGGGATGTGCGCACCTCCGGCCAGGGCTTTCGCGGCCCGTCGGCGCCGCCGGCCGATGCTGAAAGGCCAACGCCGTCAGCGTGATAGCGGAGGCGCCAGGGCCGCGCCCACCGGACATCGCAGCCGTTGGCCGGATCGCCCGGTCGGGCTATGGATTGCCGCAGTCGCGGTTAACCCCTCCTTAAGGGCCGGGATCACGATGGCTTTCATCCTCTACAACGCGCCGCAATCGACCTGCAGCCAGCGCGTGCGCTTCGTGCTCAACGCCAAGCGGCTGCCGTTCGAAGAAAAGAAGCTCGACCTCCTGGCCGGCGACCAACTCGAGCCCGGTTACCTCGCGCTCAATCCCAACGGCGTGGTGCCGACCCTCGACCACGATGGCGACATCGTCATCGACTCGTCGGTCATCATCGAATATCTCGACGAGATCGCGCCCGATCCGGAATGCTTCACGCCGTCGGCCCCGGCCGCGCGCGCGAAGATGCGCGCGCTCATGCGCTTCATCGACGAGATGCCGGCTGCGGCGGTGCGCGTGCCCACCTTCAATCTCGCCTTCCTGCCCCGCTTCGCGGCGATGAGCGAGGCCGAATTCCTCGCCTTTGCGGAGAGCAAGCCCCTGCGCAAGGAATTCATGCTCGCCATGGGGCGCAAGGGCTTTCCCGAGAAGGAGATGAAGGCGGCGCTCGATCGCATGCGGCGCACCTACGCGCGCATGGACCTGGCGATCGAGGAGAGCGGCGGGCCCTGGCTCCTGGGCGCGCGCATCACGCTCGCGGATGTCGCGGTGATGCCGGCGATCGTGCGGATGGCCGATCTGGGCCTCGATGGCATGTGGCGGGACATGCCGCGCATGGTGCGCTGGTACGAGGAAATCCGCGCCCATCCGGCTTTCAAGCCGACCTACTACTTCGGCTCGCTGCTCACCGAGCGCTTTCCGCATCTCAAGGAACGGGCGGGACACGCGTAGCGCCCGGCCGCTAGGAAGCCCGAGGAAGCGTCGGCGAAACCCGCGGGCGCGGTCCGGCATTCCGCTGCGCTTCAGGCGCGATACCGTCACCTCGTCAATCCGCCGGCGCGGGCGTGCGCGCCGCCAGATATTTTTCCGCCGTCATCGGCTCGCCCTCGACCGGCGGGCGCCTGATCGTGACACCGGCGAAGGCGGTGGCCTCCTCGACCCAGCTGCGCGGCGCCGGCAACCCCCACAAATTCGTGTTCGCCTTCGGGCTCACGCTGCAACGCACCGGCTCGTCGTCGATGTCGATGATCTGGATTCCCGGCAGCAGCAGCTCGGTGCGGTGCCCGTCCGGATCGCGCAGATAGAGATAATAGGAGTGCTGGTGGCCGTGCCGGCCGGGGCCGTGCTCGATGCGATCGGCGAAGCCCAGATTGCCGGCGACGTCGCAGGCGCGGATCATGTCCTCGACCGCCTCGATCACGTAGCCGCCGTGGTGGAAGCGCGGACCCGAACGGGTCAGCAGCACGATGTCCCACGGATTGTCCTTGCGGTGCAGGAACGTTCCCACCACGTGGTCGCTGCCTTCGATGCAGATATAGTCGGAAATCCGGAAGCCGAGATCGATGTAGAACCTGGCGGCGTCCAGCACGTCCGGGACCAGTACCTGGTAATGATCCATCCGCAGTGCACCGGCACCGCGATGCATGTGGATCTTGGTATGCATGCGCGGCACCGTCGGCATGCGCGCGCAGAGTTCGACCGGCGTGCCGGCGGGGTCGGTGAAATGCAGCGTGCGGCCCTGATGGGGGACCTCGACGAACGCCGCCGGAACGCCGATACCATCGAAATGCGCCTTGGCGCGTTCGAGGTCGTCATCGGTGAATACCCGAAAGCCGATGCGCTCGCATTGCGGCTCGCCGGTGGTGCGCTTGAGCGTGAGGCTGTGGTGACAGCGCTCCTCCACCCCGCGCAGCCAGATGGTACCGGCATCCTCGTCGCTCACGATCAGACCCAGCACCTCGACGTAGAAATCGCGGCTGGCGGCGAGATCGCGCGCCGTGAGTACCAGGTGGCTGGCGCGGGTGATGTTGAACGGCGGATCGAAATTGGTCTGCGGGATGGTCACTGCGGTATCCTTCCTCGGCGTTCTGGCTCGGCCCGCCGGTTCCGGTCGGCGAGATCACCCGCACGCTGCGCGCGGGCCAGCCGTTGACCGCCGAGCCGGGCGCTTGCGCGCGCGCCGACGTGTGCGCGGCAGCAAAGGAGCCGGCGAGCGCGGCGATGAGCTGACGTCGCGTGGACATCGGACCTCCCTCGTCGCGGCCTTTTCTGCGGCCTTGCTTGCTTCGTCCTTGGCGCTGGCGCGCGGCGCCAGAACATGCTTGATGCCCGATATCGAGTCAAAGACATAACGTCTCGAAGCC
>JBAUOM010000394.1:0-2782 GCA_049579765.1 Xanthobacteraceae bacterium | reverse complement strand
CGCCCGCCAGGGCGATGCCCGGCGTGCTCGGCGTTTTCACCGGCGCGGACTGCCTCGCCGACGGGCTCGGCGCCATTCCGCACGATCCGCTGCCCAAGACCAGATACGACATGAAGCTCACCGCCGCGGGCGGCGCCGCCGTGTTCATCGGTCCCCACCTGCTCCTGCCCGCCGACAAGGCGCGCCACGTGGGTGAGGCGGTGGCGATGGTGGTGGCCGAGACGCTGCCGCAGGCGCTCGACGCCACCGAGGCCGTCGCCGTCGACTATGAGGTGCTGCTCGGCGTCTACCATTCCGAAGACGCCATGCGGCCGGGCGCGCCGGTCGTCTGGGACGAGGTGCCGGACAACGTTCCCGTCGACACGCTGTTCGGCGACAAGGCGGCGACCGACAAGGCGTTCGCCAACGCCGATCACGTCGTCGCGGTCGACTTCCACATCGACCGCGTGACCGGGGTCCCGCTCGAGCCGCGCTCCGCGCTTGGCGACTACGATGCCGGAAGCGGACGCTACACGCTCCATGCCGGCAGCGGCGGCGCGGTGCGGCAGAAGCGCGAGCTTGCCGCCGTGCTCGGCATCGCCCCCGAACGGCTGCGCGTGCTCTCCTATGACGTCGGCGGCAATTTCGGCACCCGCAACCGGGTCTTCGTCGAGTTCGGGCTCGTGCTCTGGGCCGCACACAAGCTCGGCCGACCGGTCAAGTTCACGGCGACGCGCTCGGAGGCGTTTCTGAGCGACTACCAGGGCCGCGACCTCGTCACCAAGGTCGAGCTGGCGCTCGCCGCGGACGGCCGCTTCCTCGCCATGCGCGCCACCAATATCAGCAATGTCGGCGCGCGCTGCGTGTCGCTCTCCCCGCTCTCCAAGGGGTCCGGCCTGATCCCGGGCTCCTACGCCATTCCCGCCGCCACGCTGCGGGCGATGGCGGTCTACACCAACACCATGCCGACGCAGGCCTATCGCAGCTCGGGGCGGCCGGAGGTCACGTTCGCGATCGAGCGCCTCATCGACACGGCCGCGGCCGAGCTCGGCATCGATCGCATCGCGCTGCGGCGCCGGAACCTGATCCGTCCCGAGGCGATGCCCTACCGCAACGCCGTTGGCATGCTCTACGACAGTGGGCACTACGAGGAGAACATGGACTGGGCGATGGACGTCGCCGACTGGAAGGGCTTCGAGGCGCGCCGGCGCGAGGCCGCCAAGCGCGGCAAGCTGCTCGGCCGCGGTCTTGCCAATTACGTGGAATCCTCCATCGGCGCGCCCAACGAGCAGGCGCGCATCACCGTGCGCCCCGAGGGTCGCGTCGATGTCGTCATCGGCACGCAGCCGAGCGGCCAGGGCCACGAGACGAGCTTCGCACAGGTCGTCTCCGATCTCCTGCACGTGCCGGTCGAGCGCGTGAGCATCATCCTCGGCGACACCGACGTGGTGAAAGTGGGCGGCGGCTCGCATTCCGGCCGCTCCATGCGCCACGCCGCGACCGTGTTCGCCAAGGCCGCCTCCGAGCTCGTTGCCAAGGGCAAGGTCCTTGCCGCCGTGCTGCTGGGATCGCCGCCCGACCACGTCGAGTTCGTCGACGGCAGGTTTTCCGCGCGCGAGACCAACCGCAGCTTCGATTTCCTCGAGCTGGCGCAGGAAGCGGCGCGCCATCGTCTGCCCGAAGAGCTCGAGCGGGAGTTCGCCCACGGCATCGCGGTCGTGACCGACAACGAGATGCACGATCCGGTGTTTCCCAATGGCTGCGCCATCTGCGAGGTCGAGGTCGATCCCGACACCGGCGCCGTGCGCGTCACGCGCTACGCCTCGGTCGACGACGTCGGCCGCTGCATCAATCCTCTGATCGTGCACGGGCAGACGCACGGCGCGATCGCGCAAGGCATCGGCCAGGCCATGTGGGAGCAATGCGTCGTCGAGCCCGACAGCGGTCAGCCGCTCGTCGGCTCGCTGATGGATTACGGCATGCCGCGCGCGGATACCGTGCCGCCGTTCAGGACCGAGATCGCCGAGGTGCTCTCACCCACCAACCCGCTCGGCATCAAGGCCGGCGGCGAAGGCGGCACGACCGCGGCGCCGGCGGTGGTCGTCAGCGCCATCGTGGACGCCCTGCACGACTACGGCGTGCGCGACATCAAGATGCCGGCTACGCCCTATAATGTCTGGAAGACGATCGAGGATGCCAAAGAAACGATCAAGGCGCGGACAAGCCGCTGATACGTCGAATGCCCGCAACATGAAGCTGACAGACGAGGAACAGGCACTGCGCGCCGGCGAATTCGGCCCGGCGGCACAGTGGGCGATCGAGCATCAGATCAAGGTCGGACAGTATCTCGGCGCCGGCGACTTCGTGCCGGTGACGCAGGCCCATGTCATGGCCGACACCGAGTCACTGGGGTCGGCCGGCGTGGAATGGCTCGAGCGTATGGCGGCCCTGCCACCCGCGGACCGGCGCCTGCGCGTTCCGACCATCACCGATCCGCGCGGCACCGACTTCGCCGCCGCGCAGCGACTCAAGCAGCAACCCTGGATGCTGGACCTCGAGCGCCGCGCAATCGCCGCGTTCGAGGCGCTGGGGGTGCTGATGACGAACACCTGCATCAATTACCAGACGATCATGCCGCCGGTGTTGCGCGAGCACGTCGCCTACGGCGACACCGGGGTCGTGATCTACTGCAACAGTGTGTGCGGCGCGCGCTCGAACTTCGAGGGCGGGCCGTCGGCGTTGAGCGCCGGACTCACCGGCCGGACTCCGCGCTACGGTTACCATCTCGACGAGCGGCGCGGCG
>JBAUOM010000393.1:0-14364 GCA_049579765.1 Xanthobacteraceae bacterium | reverse complement strand
GCGAACTTCGGAATCGGGACACTAGAATCATATAGTTGCTAGCTAGTGTCCCTTTGGTTCCGACGTTCGTACGAGCACGTGCTGCAAAGGGATACGAACGTCGGAACCGGGACACTAGTGACCGTCGAGGGGGCGGCGAGCAGCCATGCCGACAATTCTGTTCGACGGGATCGCCTATGGCATGCTGCTGTTCGTGCTGGCCTGCGGGCTGTCCGTCACGCTCGGGCTGATGAATTTCGTCAACCTCGCCCATGGCTCCTTCGCCATGGCCGGCGGCTACATCACCCTGGTCCTGGTCAACCGCGCCGGCGTGCCGTTCTTTCCCGGCCTCGCCGTCGCCTTCGTGGTCACCGCGCTCATCGGGCTGCTGTTCGAGCGCACGCTCTATCGGCACGTCTACGGCAAGAGCCATCTCGACCAGGTCCTGTTCACCATCGGGCTCGTTTTCATGTCGGTCGCCGCCGTCGACTACGTCATGGGCTCGCAGCAGGTCTTCATCGAGATCCCGAGCGTGCTGCAGGGGCGGTTCGAGCTTTTCGGTGTCGGGGTCGGGCGCTATCGCCTGCTGATCATCGTGATCTGCGGCCTGCTCACGCTCGGCCTGCAGCTCATTCTCTCCGGCACCCGCTTCGGCAGCCGGCTGCGCGCCTCGGTCGACGATGCACGGGTGGCGCGCGGGCTCGGCATCAATGTCAATGCCGTGTTCTCGCTGACCTTCGCCTTCGGATCGGGGCTGGCCGGGCTCGGCGGGGCGCTGGGCGCCGAAATCCTCGGTCTCGATCCGACCTTTCCGCTCAAATACATGGTCTATTTTCTGATCGTGGTGACGGTCGGCGGCACCTCCAGCATCACCGGGCCGTTCGTCGCCTCGCTCCTGATCGGCGTCGCCGACGTGGCCGGCAAATATTACGTCCCCAAATTCGGGGCCTTCGTCATCTATACGATCATGATCGTCGTGCTCATCCTGCGTCCGCAGGGCCTGTTCGCCCGCGCCGCCGGCAAGTAGCGCCGGGCTCTCCGATGCCGTCCGCTCTCCTCGAGCAGGTCGCCCGACAGCTTGCCGCCCGCGCACGCTGGGGCCCGCTCGAATACGTCTTCTGGCTCGCGGCGCTGGCGAGCGTATTCCTCTTCCCCGAGCGGCACCTGATTTTCACCGAGATCGCCTGGCTCGCGCTGTTCGCGCTCTCGCTCGACCTCATTCTCGGCTATGCCGGCATCATCTCGCTCGGCCATGCCGCTTTCTTCGGCCTGGGCTCCTACGCCGCCGCGCTCATCGCCAAGCACGGCATCATCAACGAGCCGGTGCTCGCGCTCGTGGCCGCCGGGCTCTGCGCCGCCGTGCTCGGATTTGCCACCAGCTTTCTGGTGCTGCGCGGCTCGGATCTCTCCCGCCTGATGGTGACGCTCGGGGTCGCGCTGATCATGCGCGAGATCGCCAACCAGATCCCGGACCTCACCGGCGGCGCCGACGGCCTGCAAGGCGTGGTCGTCGCGCCCATCCTGGGCATGTTCCATTTCGATATTTTCGGCCACGTGTCCTACGTCTACTGCCTGGTCGTGCTGTTCGTGCTGTTTCTGCTGGCGCGCCGCATCGTCTATTCGCCGTTCGGCCTGTCGTTGCGCGCGGTCAAGGGCAACCCGCTGCGCGCCGCCTCGATCGGCATTTCGGTCAATGCGCGGCTGGTGGTGGTCTACACGTTCGCCGCCTTCTACGCCGGCGTCGCCGGCGCGCTGCTGGCGCAGACCACCGCCTTCGCCTCGCTCGACGTGTTCTCCTTCGAGCGCTCCGCCGACCTTCTGCTCGTGCTCATCATCGGCGGCACCGGCTATCTCTACGGCGGGTTGATCGGCGCGGTGATCTTCAAGCTGATGCAGGACTGGATCGCCGGCCTCACGCCGCAATATTGGCAGTTCTGGATCGGCCTGGTGTTCGTGTTGATCGTGCTGGTCGGCCGTGAGCGCATCGGCCTCATGACCGGCGGCGTGCGCGCGCTCGCCGTGCACCTCGCGCGCCGGTTTGCGCCCGCCGCCGCCACAGGGAAAGGGCGCTGAGCATGCCCGCCGTGCTCGAAACCGTGGACCTGGAGAAGCATTTCGGCGGCATCGCCGCGGTCGCCGGCGTCTCGCTCAAGATCGCCAAGGGCGCCCGCCACGCGCTGATCGGCCCGAACGGCGCCGGCAAGACCACGGTGATCAACCTGCTCACCGGCGTGCTGCGGCCGTCGGCCGGGAGCATCCTGCTCGAGGGCGAGGACATCACCTCGCTCGACGCCCACAAGCGGGTGCGGCGCGGGCTTGCCCGCACGTTCCAGATCAATCAGCTGTTTCTCGACCTTACGCCGCTCGAGACGATCGGGCTCGCGATCTCGGAGCGCATGGGAGCGGGCGGGCAATGGTGGCGCCTGGTCGGCACCAATCCGGCGGTGGTCGAGGAAATCGTCGAGGTCCTGTCCCGCTTCCATCTCACCGACGTGATGTACGAGCGCACCGGCAATCTGCCTTACGGCAAGCAGCGGCTGCTCGAGATCGCGCTCGCCATCGCCTGCCGCCCGCGCGTGCTGCTGCTCGACGAGCCGGCGGCCGGCGTCCCGGAAGACGAGCGCCACGAGATCCTGGCGACGGTGGCGGCGCTGCCGTCCGACGTGACCGTGCTGCTGATCGAGCACGACATGGACATCGTGTTCTCGTTCGCCGACCGCATCTCGGTGCTGGTCAACGGCGCTTTATTCGTCGACGGTGCGCCCGAGGAGGTCGCGCGCGACCCGCGTGTCAAGGCCGTCTATCTCGGCGAGTCGCTCGATGCCTGAGCTCCTCGCGATCGATCGGCTCACCGCGGGCTACGGCGAAGCCGTCGTGCTCAACGAGGTCTCGCTCGCGCTCGCCGAGGGCCAGTCGCTCGCCTTGCTCGGAAGGAACGGCATGGGCAAGACCACGCTGATCAATTCGATCGTGGGCGTGACCCGCTTCATCTCCGGCACCATCACGCTCGACGGCCGCGACATCACCGCCTTGCGGCCCGACCAGCGGGCGCATGCCGGCATCGGCTGGGTGCCGCAGGAGCGCAACATCTTCAGGTCGCTCACCGTCGAGGAGAACCTCACCTCCGTCGCCCAGCCCGGCGCATGGACGGTGGAGCGCATCTACGAGCTGTTCCCGCGCTTGGCCGAACGCCGCCGCAATCTCGGCAACCAGCTCTCCGGCGGCGAGCAGCAGATGCTCGCGGTCGGCCGCGCCCTGGTGCTCAATCCGCGCGTCATCCTGCTCGACGAGCCGCTGGAAGGGCTGGCGCCCATCCTGGTCGAGGAGTTGCTCGCGGCGCTGCGCCGTATCATCCGCGACGAGCGCATGGCAGCGATCCTGGTCGAGCAGAACGCCCAGAAGGTGCTCGAGGTCACCGACCGGGCCGCGATCATCGAGCGCGGCAGCGTGGTCTATCAAGGGGCGAGCGCGGATCTCGCCGCCGATCGCGCGGTGCTGGAGAGCCATCTCGGCGTCACCGCGGTCGGACGCGCCCGCGGCGGGAAGGCACAGCGGTGACCGCGCCGCCGCCCGGTCGGTCTGCCGATGGGAGCGTTCCCACACCCGCTTTTCGGGTTGCGTGGGGTGGGCGGAGCGCAAGGCGACGCGCTCGCGGCATCGCGAGCGCATGGCGCCGACGAGCCGCGCAACCCGCGCCGAGCTTGATGGCCTCCGCAGCGCCGCTACCTCCTCGTCTGCACGTCCTCCGGCCGGGACGATCCGCCGTCGTTTTGTGGTTGACGAGGCCGTACCCGGCGTGGCTTTGCTCGCGCTGAAATCGCCCCGAGGAGCCGAGCAATGACAAGAACCAAGCCGCCGTTCCGCGCCGATCATGTCGGCAGCTTCCTGCGCCCCGCGGCGCTCAAGGAGGCGCGCGCCAAGCGCGAGAAGGGCGCGATCACGGCAGCCGAGCTCAAGGCGGTCGAGGACCGCGAGATCGAGCAGATCGTCAAGAAGCAGGAGGAGATCGGGCTCAAGCTCGCCACCGACGGCGAATTCCGCCGCTCCTGGTGGCATTTCGATTTCCTCGGGATGCTCGACGGCGTCGAGGTCTACGAAGCCGAGCAGGGCATCCAGTTCCGCGGCGTGCAGACCAAAGCGCAGAGCCTGCGCATCGTCGGCAAGGTCGGCTTCTCCAACCATCCGATGCTCGAGCACTTCAAGTTTCTCAAGGCTCACGCCAAGGTCATGCCGAAGATGACCATCCCGGCGCCGCCGGTGCTGCATTTCCGCCTGGCCAAGGACGGCATCAGGAAGGAGGTCTATCCCGATCTCGACGGCTTCTTCCACGACCTCGGCGAGGCCTACAAGCAGGCGGTGAAGGCGTTCTACGACGCCGGCTGCCGCTATCTGCAGTTCGACGACACGGTGTGGGCCTATCTCTGCTCGCAGGACGAGCTGCGCAAGGCGCGCGAGCGGATGGCCAACGTCGATCAGCTCCAGGGCATCTATGCGCGCGTGATCAATGCCGCGCTCGCGGCCAAGCCCGCCGACATGACCATCACCACGCATGTCTGCCGCGGCAATTTCCGCTCGACCTGGATCGCGGAGGGCGGCTACGAGCCGGTGGCGGAAACGTTGCTCGGCAAAGTCAACTACGACGGCTATTTCCTCGAATACGACACCGAGCGCGCCGGCGGTTTCGAGCCGCTGCGCTTCCTGCCGAAAGGCGACAAGATCGTGGTGCTCGGCCTCGTCACCTCCAAGAGCGGCACGCTCGAGAAGAAGGACGACGTCAAGCGCCGCATCGAGGAGGCCGCCAAGTTTGCCCCGCTCGACCAGTTCTGCCTCTCGCCGCAGTGCGGCTTCGCCTCGACCGAGGAAGGCAATATCCTCGCCGAGGAGGAGCAATGGGCGAAGCTGCGGATCATCGTCGAGCTCGCCGGCGAGGTGTGGGGCAGATGAGCCAGCGAATAGCGAATAGGGAATAGCGAATAGCACGCCGCTGCCATCTACTCGCTACTCGCTACTCGCTATCAGGCCATTCCCGGAAACGCCGATGCAACGCACCAAGCCGCCGTTTCGCGCCGATCACGTGGGCAGCCTGCTGCGCCCGGCGCCGCTCAAGGCGGCGCGGGCGAAACGCGAGAAGGGCGAGATCACCGCCGGACAATTGCGCGAGGTCGAGGACCGCGAGATCGAGAAGGTCGTCCGCAAGCAGGAGGAGACCGGCCTCGAGCTCGCCACCGACGGCGAGTTCCGGCGCTCGTGGTGGCACTTCGACTTCTTTAAGGGCCTCGATGGCGTGACGCCCACCACCACCGCGCACGGCATCCAGTTCCACGGCGTCCAGACGCGGTCGGAGGGGATCGGGGTCACCGGCAGGATCGGCTTTTCCGGCCATCCCATGCTCGAGCATTTCCGTTTCCTGAAAGCGCATGCGCGCGCGGTGCCGAAGATGACCATCCCGGCGCCCAGCACATTCCATTTCCGCCAGGGCCGCGTCGCCATCAGCAAGGATGTCTACCCCGATCTCGACGGCTATTTCGACGACGTCGCCGCGGCCTACCGCCAGGCCATCCGCGCCTTCTACGACGCCGGCTGCCGCTATCTCCAGCTCGACGACACCGCCTGGGCGATGGTGTGCTCGCCGCGCGAGCGCGAGGCGTCGCGCCAGCGCGGCGATGATCCCGATGCGCTGCCCGCGCGCTATGCCAGCCTCACCAACGCCGCGCTGGCGGGCAGGCCCGCCGACATGACCATCACCATGCATTCCTGCCGCGGCAATTTCCGCTCCACCTGGATCGCGGAAGGGGGCTACGAGTTCGTGGCGGCGCCGCTCCTCGGCGAGGTGGCGATCGACGGCTATTTCCTGGAATACGACAGCGCCCGCGCCGGCGGCTTCGAGCCGCTGCGCTTCGTGCCGAAGGGCGAAAGGCAGGTCGTGCTCGGCCTCGTCACCTCCAAGAGCGGCACGCTGGAGAGCAAGGACGCGATCAAGCGCCGCATCGACGAAGCGACGAAATACGTCGATATCGAGCAGTTGTGCCTGTCGCCGCAATGCGGCTTTGCCTCGACCGAGGAAGGCAATATCCTCGCCGAGGACGAGCAATGGGCCAAGCTGCGCCTGATCGTGGAGGTCGCCGATGAGGTCTGGGGACGATGAGCGGGCATCTTGAGCGGGAGCGACAACAACGAGAGTTCTCGGTCCGCCGAGGAGGAAGCAAAGGGACCGCCAAGAAGTCCCAGCACAACCGATTTACAGCCAACTGGAGGAAGCCATGCTTGCACGACTGAACCGGCGAGGCGCAGTGGCCTCGTTCTTCGCCATGGCCGCGGTGGCCGTAGTCCTGACGCCGGCAAAGGCGCAGACGCCGTCCGGCGAGCCGATCAAGATCGGCTTCGGGATGGCGCTCACCGGCCCGCTCGCCGCCAACGGCAAGCAGGCGCTGCTCGGCATGAAGATCTGGGAAGAGGAGACCAACGCCAAGGGCGGGTTGCTCGGGCGTCCGGTCAAGCTCATCCACTACGATGACCAGAGCAACCCGGCGACGGTGCCGGGCATCTACACCAAGCTGCTCGACGTGGACAAGGTCGACCTCGTGCTCGGCGGCTATGCCACCAACATGGTCGCGCCGGCGATGCCGGTGGTGATGCAGAAGGGCAAGAACTTCATCAGCCTGTTCGCGCTCGACGTGAACGAAGCGTTCAAGTACCCGAAATACTTCTCGGTTCTTCCCACCGGCCCGACCCCCAAGGAGTCGTTCACGGAGGGCTTCTTCCAGGTCGCCGCGGCGCAGAATCCGAAGCCGACCACGGTCGCGCTCGCGGCCGAGGACGCGGAATTCTCCCGCAATGCCTGCGAAGGTGCGCGCGCGAATTCCAAGAAGTACGGCTTCAAGATCGTCTACGACAAGACCTATCCGCCGAACACGACGGACTACACGCCGATCGTGCGCGCGCTGCAGGCCGCCAACGCCGACCTTGTGGTGATCTGCTCCTATCCGCTGAGCTCGGTCGGCATCGTGCTGGCGGCGAACGAGGTCAACCTGCAGCCGAAGATGTTCGGCGGCGCCATGGTCGGCCTGCAGGCGACCGTGTTCAAGAACAAGCTCGGGCCCAAGCTCAACGGCATCGTCAACTACGAGACCTGGGTGCCGTCAGAGAAGATGATGGCTCCGGCTGAAGCCTTCTTCAAAAAGTACCAGGCGCTCGCCAGCGCCGAAGGCGTCGACCCGCTCGGCTATTATCTCGGCGGCTGGGGCTACGCCTATATCAGCGTGCTCGGCGACGCCATCAAGGGCGCCAACAGCATCGACGACAACAAGGTCGCCGATTACATCCGCAGCCACCATTTCAAGACCATCATGGGAGAGATGAGCTTCGGCAAGAACGGCGAATGGACCAAGTCGGGCATGATGCAGGTCCAGTACCACGGCATCAAGGAGGGCGCCGGCCTCGAGACCTGGAGGGGGATGAGCTATCAGACCGTGCTGACGCCGCCGGAATTGAAGACCGGCAACGTCATCTATCCCTACGCGAAGGCGAAATAGGCCTCCCTTTGTCCCGGAGGCGGTGCGACGCGAAGCGGGCGCAAGAAGCGGGTCAAGATGCGACCCAAGAAGCGGCCCAAGTCGCGCTGCACCGATCCGGGGCGGTCTTGCAATGGCTGCCCGCCGGGGCGATCATCGCCGTTATGATCGAGCTCACCCGGCAACAAGCGAGAAGAACCGTTTGCAGGAGATGACCATGGCCTACGTGACCGAAGACAACCTCACCGACGTGGCGCTGGAGCGCTGGAAGGACATCCCCGATCCGCGCCTGCGGCAGATCATGCAGTCGCTGATCAAGCATCTGCACGGCTTCGTGCGCGACATCGAGCCGACGCAGGCGGAATGGGCGACCGCGATCGACTGGCTCACCCGCACCGGCAAGCTGTGCTCGCAGAAGCGGCAGGAATTCATCCTCACCTCCGACGTGCTGGGCGTGAGCATGCTGGTCGACGCGATCAACCATCGCCGGCCGAGCGGAGCCACCCCGAGCACGGTCGAAGGGCCGTTCCACGTGCCCAACGCGCCGCCGATCGCCAACGGCGGCGACATGGCGCAGGGCGCGCCGGGGGTGCCCTGCTTCATCACCGGCACGGTCAAGGGCCTCGACGGCGAGCCGGTCGCGGGCGCCGTGCTCGATCTCTGGCAGACCGACGGCGAGGGGCTTTACGAGGACCAGCGCGAGGTCAGCGGCCCATGGATGCGCGGGCTCTACCGCAGCCAGGGCGACGGCAGCTACGTCATCCGCACCGTCGCGCCGATCTCCTACACCATCCCGATGGACGGCACCGTCGGCGAGCTGATGGAGCGCACCAATATCAGCCACATGCGGCCCGCCCACGTCCATTTCGCCATCAGCGCGCCCGGCTACGACGGCTGCGTCACCCATCTGTTCCGCAGAGGTGACGAGTTCATCGAGACCGACGTGGTGTATGGCGTCAAGGAGCCGTTGATCGTCGAGTTCGTCGAGCGGCCGCCGGGCAGGGCGCCGACCGGCGAGATGCTCGCCACGCCGTTCTACGAGATCAAGTACGACTTCGTGCTGCAGAAAGAGGCGCAGGCACTCGCCGCGGCGGAGTGAGCACGGAAGTATCGCGCCCGGCCCGGCCCGTAGGTTGGGTTAGCGCGGCCCCTGCTCCTGCCGTTTCGAGCGATGCGCGTTCCGCGCGTAACCCAACACGTCTACGGCGTGGATGTTGGGTTACGCGCGGGATCGGCATCCAGCTCATGGCGCGAAAGCGGCGGCCGCGCTAACCCAACCTACGACCCAATTGCGAAACAACAAAATCGTGCCCCGCACCAAGCCGCCGTTCCGCGCCGATCACGTGGGAAGCCTGCTGCGCCCTGCCGCGCTCAAGTCGGCGCGCGCGCAACGCGAGAAGGGCGAGATCAGCGCCGAGGAGCTCAAGGCGGTCGAGGACCGCGAGATCGCGCAGGTCATCCGCAAGCAGGAGGAGATCGGGCTCAAGTCGGTGACCGACGGCGAGTTCCGCCGCGCCTTCTGGAACTACGACTTCCTCGGCCGGCTCGACGGCGTCGAAGCCTATCTGGGCGAGCGCAAGATCAAGTTCCAGGGCCCGCAACCCAAGCCCATGATGCTGCGCGTCGTCGGCAAGCTCGGCGGCTACCGCGCGCATCCGATGATCGATCATTTCAAGTTCGTCGCCGCGCATGCCAAGGCGACGCCGAAGATGACCATTCCCTCGCCGTCCTCGCTGCATTTCCGCTACGGGCGGGACGCGGTGCCGGTCGAAATCTATCCCGGCATGGACGAGTTCTACCGCGACCTCGGCGAGAGCTATCGCAAGGCGCTGCGTGCCTTCGTCGACGCCGGCTGCCGCTATCTCCAGCTCGACGAGGTCAACTTCACCTATCTGTGCGATCCGAAGCTGCGCGCCGTCGTCGCCGACCGGGGCGAGGATCCCGAGCAGCTGCCGCACATCTATGCCGGCGTGATCAACGCCGCGCTGTCGGATCTCCCCGCCGGCGTGACCAGGGCGATGCACCTCTGCCGCGGCAATTTCCAGTCCACCTTCGTGGCCTCGGGCGGCTACGAGCCGGTGGCGGAAATTCTGTTCAACGAGATCGCCATCGACGCCTATTTCATGGAATACGACAGCGAGCGCGCCGGCGGCTTCGAGCCGCTGCGCTTCGTACCCAAGGGCAAGATGGTGGTGCTCGGCCTCGTCACCTCCAAGCGCGGCACGCTCGAAGGCAAGGACGAGCTCAAGCGCCGCATCGAGGAGGCCGCGAAGTTCGTGGCGCTCGATCAGCTCTGCCTCTCGCCGCAATGCGGCTTCGCCTCGACCGAGGAAGGCAATATCCTCAGCGAGGAGGAGCAATGGGCGAAGCTGCGGCGGATCGTGGAGGTGGCCGACGAGGTGTGGGGAAGGAGCGAATAGCGAGTAGCGAATAGTTGAGCAGAAATTGACGCGAGTGGTGAAAAGGATTGCCGTTGAGCGGCCCGCGGATTAATTCCTACCGTGATCTGCAAGTTTGGCAACGCGCGATGACTCTGGCCGAGTCATGCTACCTGCTTACTGGCAGCTTTCCGCGGGAGGAGATGTTTGGCTTAACCTCGCAGATCAGACGCTCTGCCGCTTCCATCCCGGCAAATATCGCCGAAGGTCATGGTCGGGAGAATGCGGGAAGTTTCATTCAACAGCTCCGTATCGCTCAAGGATCGCTGAAAGAGTTGGAGACCCATTTGCTGCTTTCCGAAAGAGTCGGAATAGCGATCAAGGACGAGGTTCACGCACGCATCCTGCAATGCGAGGAGGTGGGAAAAATGCTTCGCTCGCTGATTCGATCCATGCAGGCGAAGCGGGATTAGAGAATCGGGAATAGTGTGGCTTCGCTACTCGCTACTCGCTATTCGCTGCATACGCTATATGCCTACCTCGGGAGTGAACCCATGCAACGAACCAAGCCGCCGTTCCGGGCCGACCACGTCGGCAGCCTGCTGCGCCCGGCAGCCCTGAAGGAGGCCCGCGACAAGCACGCCAGGGGCGAGATCGGCGCGGCCGAGCTCAAGGCGGTCGAGGACCGCGAGATCGAACGCGTCATCAAGAAGCAGGAGGAGGTGGGGCTGCAGTCCATCACCGACGGCGAGTTCCGCCGCTCCTGGTGGCACCTCGACTTCCTCTGGGGGCTCGACGGCGCCGAGAAGCACGTCATGGATACCGGCATCGCCTTTGCCGGCGTGCGGACGCGTAACGAGGGCGTGCAGGTGACCGGCAAGCTGGATTTTTCCCGCCATCCCATGATCGAGCATTTCAGGTTCGTCGCGGCCCACACCAGGCGCACGCCGAAGATGACGATCCCGGCGCCCTCGGCGATCTACGGCCGCCCCTCGCGCACGCCGATCAATGCCGGCGTGTACCCCAAGCTCGATCGCTTCTTCGACGATCTCGGGCAGGCCTATCGCAAGGCGGTGCGCGCCTTCGCCGATGCCGGCTGCCGCTACCTGCAGCTCGACGAGGTCTTCATCGCCATGCTGTGCGATCCGAAATACCGCGCGCAGATGACCGAGCGCGGCGACGACCCGGAACGGCTCGGCGAAGTTTACGGCGAGCTCATCAACACCGCGATGTCGGACATCCCCGCCGACATGACCGTCACCATGCATCTGTGCCGCGGCAACTACAAATCGACCTTCATGGGAACGGGCGGCTACGACGCGGTGCAGGAAATCCTGTTCAGCAAGATCAACGTGCACGGCTATTTCATGGAGTACGACGATCCGCGCTCCGGCGGTTTCGAGCCGTTGCGCATGCTGCCCAAGGGCAAGCAGGTCGTGCTCGGTATCGTCACCACCAAGAGCGGCAAGCTCGAGAGCAAGGACGAGCTCAAACGCCGCATCGAGCAGGCGGCGAAATATGCTCCGCTCGACCAGCTCTGCATTTCCGGCCAGTGCGGGTTCGCCTCGACCGAGGAGGGCAACCTGCTGACCGAGGACGAGCAGTGGGCGAAGCTGCGGCGGATCGTGGAAGTCGCCGACGAGGTGTGGGGTAAGTAGCGAGTAGCGAATAGTCTGGCGGTCCTCGTCGCTATTCGCTATTCGCTACTCGCTATTCGCTTTGGTGAGGGAGACGCATGACAGGCATTGTGGCCGGCAAGGTCGCCATCGTCACCGGCGCCGGCCGCGGCATCGGCCGCGGCATCGCGCTCGCCCTGGCGCGGGAGGGCGCCCGCGTCGTGGTGTGCGACATCGGCGCGAGCCTCGAAGGCGCCGGCGCGGACTCCGGACCGGCGCACGAGGTGGTCGACGAGATCAAGCGCGGCGGCGGCGAGGCGATCGCCTCGACGCTGTCCATCGCCGAGCCCAAGAACGCGGACGAGATCGTGCGCGCGGCGCTCGCCGCCTTCGGCCGCGTCGACATCCTGGTCAACAATGCCGGCATCCTGCGCGACCGTATCTTCCACCGCATGAGCTGGTCGGACTGGTCGGACGTGCTGGCGGTTCACCTCAACGGCTCCTTCAACATGAGCCGGGCGTGCGCGGGCCGCTTTCGCGAGCAGAATTCCGGTGCCTTCGTGCACATGACCTCGACCTCGGCGCTGGTCGGCAATTTCGGCCAGGCCAATTACATGGCGGCGAAGTTCGGCATCGTCGGGCTCTCGCGCGGAATCGCGCTCGACATGCAGCGCTTCAACGTGCGCTCCAACTGCATCGCGCCGTTCGCCTGGACCCGCATGATCGATTCGATCCCGGCGGAGACGCCCGAGGAGAAGGCGCGGGTCGAACGCTTCCAGCAGATGACGCCGGAGAAGATCGCCCCGCTTGCGGTCTACCTCGCTTGCGACCGCGCGGAGGGAATTTCCGGCCAGATTTTCGGCGTGCGCAACAACGAGATTTTCCTGTTCAGCCAGCCGCGGCCCATTCGCACCATCCATCGGTCCGACGGCTGGACACCCGAGAAGATCGACCAGCAGCTCAAGGGTGCGTTGGGACCGTCGCTGACGCCGCTCGAGCGCTCGACCGACGTGTTTTCGTGGGATCCGGTGTGACGGGCGGTCGCCCCCTCCTGGAACCCGGATGATGATAAGATCGTTGCCGCGAGCGCGGTGCGCTCCCTCTCCCCTTTTGGGGAGAGGGAGCCGACCGAGTGCGCCGAGGCGGTTTTGCAACACATGGCAGAAGCTGGGCTTCAGCAAGCGCCGGACGAGCTCGCGCAAGTGCGCGAGTCGGTGCGCGCGCTGTGCGCCAGGTTTCCCGGCGAATATTGGCGCGGGCTCGACCGCGAGCGCGCCTATCCGACCGAGTTCGTCGCGGCGCTCACCAAGGCCGGATTCCTTGCCGCGCTGATCCCGGAAGAGTACGGCGGCAGTGGGCTGACCATGACGGCCGCGGCGGCGATCATGGAGGAGATCCACGCATCGGGCTGCAACGGCGCCGCCTGCCATGCCCAGATGTACACTATGGGCACGCTGTTGCGGCACGGCAGCGCCGCGCAGAAGACGCGCTGGCTGCCGGCGATCGCGGCGGGCGAATTGCGGCTGCAGGCCTTCGGCGTCACCGAGCCGAGTTCCGGCTCGGATACCCTCAACCTGCGCACGACGGCGGTGCGCGAGGGCGACCACTACATCATCAACGGCCAGAAGATCTGGACCTCGCGCGCGGAGCATTCCGATCTCCTGCTGCTGATCGCCCGCACCACGCCGCGCGAGCAGGCCAAGACGCGCACCGACGGGCTCTCGGTCTTTCTCGTCGACATGCGGCTCGCGCAAGGCACCGGCATCAGCGTCAATCCCATCCGCACGATGATGAACCACGCCACCACCGAGCTGTTCTTTGACGACCTGCGGGTGCCGGCGGAAAACCTCATCGGCGAGGAAGGCCAGGGCTTCCGCTACATCCTCAGCGGCATGAATGCCGAGCGGATATTGATCGCGGCGGAATGCATCGGCGACGCCAAATGGTTCATCGCCAGGGCCGCCGCCTATGCCAAGGAGCGCGTCGTGTTCGGCCGTCCGATCGGCCAGAACCAGGGCGTGCAGTTCCCGATCGCGCGTGCCTACGCCCAGATGCGCGCCGCGGAGCTGATGGTGCGTGAGGCCGCGTCCTTGTACGAGGCCTCGCGCGACTGCGGCGCGGAAGCCAATCTCGCCAAGCTTCTTGCCGCCGACGCGTCCTGGGCGGCGGCCGACATGTGCCTGCAGACCCACGGCGGCTTCGGCTTTGCCGAGGAATTCGACGTCGAGCGCAAGTTTCGGGAGACCCGGCTCTATCAGACCGCGCCGATCTCGACCAACCTGATCCTGTCCTATCTCGCCGAGCACGTCCTCGGCCTGCCGCGGTCGTATTGAACCGTTTCCCCAGGGAAAAATCCAAGTTCCGGCTTGCCGATACGGCAGCCCGTTGGCTAGGAAATCGTCAGCAGTCGGGGCAGCGCAGCGATGAGTGAGACCCTTCTCGCCGATATCGGCGGCAGCAAGAGCCGCTTTGCCATCGCCAATTCCGCCGGCCGGCCCGAGCGGATCCTGGTGATCGACAACGATGCGGTCGCCGATCTCGACGCGGCGGTCGCGCGTTACCTGGAAGAGACCGGAGTGTCGCCGCAGGCGGCGACGCTGGCGGTCGCCGGGCCGATCGACGGCGAGGAGGTGGCGCTCACCAACCGCACGGCATGGCGGTTCCGCTGCGGCGAGTTCGCCAAGCGCTTCGGGTTCTCCCAGCTGCGCGTGGTGAACGACTTCGAGGCCATCGCCTGGGCGCTTCCTCGCCTCGGCGCGGCGGAGACGCGGCCGCTCGGCCGGCCGATGCCGGCGCAGGAAGGGGTCAAGCTCGTGCTCGGCCCCGGCACCGGGCTCGGGGTTGCCGCGCTGTTCCCGGCCGATGGCCGCTGGCACGTGG
>JBAUOM010000392.1:0-6360 GCA_049579765.1 Xanthobacteraceae bacterium | reverse complement strand
AGATCCGGGTGAACACCGTGACCCCCGGACTGATGGCCGCGCCGCGTCCGGCCGGGCAGCCGGAGCCGCAGCATCACGCGATGGTCCGTTCCCTCGTCGGCCGGCGCGGTGAGGCCGCCGACATCGCCGCTGCCGTGCGCTTCCTCTGCGGCCCGGGCGCGAGCTTCATCACCGGGCAGAACATCCAGGTCAACGGCGGCACGTTCCTGGGGTAAGTCTTCTCAGGGTTCCCCGCGCACGAATTCGGCGATATCATTTCCAAGCGCATGATGATGTAGGTAGAAGGTGGCAAGAACGTCATGACCATCCCGAGGGCGGGCACTAAAGACAGAATAAAATTTGATCTACTCATCCGAACTAAGCCGCGGGGCGCAACGCTTGACGAAATCAACCGTGCGGTGGGACACAACGCGTGGAGTTATGTTAACGACACGAAGCACCTGGCAAAGCGTTGTGGAGGAACCCCACATTCGGAAGGCGATGGCGGCCGTAGAAGATTCTGGATTACAATTCCATGACCTGCGACGTCGGCGACCTCCGCGCGCGTGCGGTCGACTTCACGGCGAACGAGCTCGTTGTGACGCTGGCGGACGGCCGCAAGATCGCTACGCCCCTCGACTGGTATCCGCGGCTCAAGCGCGCTTCGGCGAAGGAGCGCGCGAATTTCGAGATCATGCCGATGGGTATCCACTGGCCCGACCTCGATGAGGATCTCGGGATCGCGGGGATGCTGAAAGGGCGGCGGGCATAAGCCTCGCAGCTCTGATTGCGCCGGCGACCTCACGAGGTGAATCCCGTCTCGAAAAGTGCTAATTCCTTCGCGACCGATCGCGGTAATCACGAAAAGCAGACGAGGACCCCATGTATACCGATCTCGCGCTCTACATCGACGGCAAATGGGTGAACGGCGGCAGCCGCAGGGGCGAGGACGTGCTCAATCCCGCCACCGAGAAGCCGCTCGCGCACCTGCCGCACGCCAACAAGGCCGATCTCGACGAAGCGCTGGAGGCCGCCAAGAAGGGCTTCGCGTTGTGGCGGACGACCTCGGCCTACGACCGCGCCAAGATCATGCACAAGGCCGCCGACCTCATGCGCGAGCGCCACGATGCGATCTCGAAGATCATGGTGCAGGAGCAGGGCAAGGTCTACGCCGAGGCGCGCGCCGAGGTGATCACCTCCGCCGACATCATCGACTGGTACGCCGAGGAGGGCCGCCGCAGCTACGGCCGCATCGTGCCGGGCCGCTTCAAGGGCACGCGCCAGCTGGTGGTCTCCGAGCCGGTCGGCATCGTGGCCGCGTTCACCCCCTGGAATTTCCCCGTGCTCACGCCCGCCCGCAAGGTGGGCGGCGCGCTCGCGGCGGGCTGCGCGCTGATCCTCAAGGCGTCGGAGGAGACGCCCGGCGCCTGCGTCGAGATGGTGCGGTGCTTTGCCGACGCCGGGCTCCCCGCCGGCGTGCTCAACCTCGTGTTCGGCGTTCCGGCGGAAGTATCCGAGCATCTGCTCACGAAGGACGCGGTGCGGAAGATTTCGTTCACCGGCTCGATCCCAGTCGGCAAGCACCTCGCCCAGCTGGCGGCGAAAGGCATGAAGCGCACCACCATGGAGCTCGGCGGCCATTCGCCGGTGGTGGTGTTCGCCGACGCCGACGCGGAGAAGGCGGCCGATACCATCGCCGCGTTCAAGTACCGCAACGCCGGCCAGGTCTGCATCTCGCCGACGCGCTTCTACGTGCAGGAGGATGCCTACAAGAAATTTCTGGCGCGCTTCACCGAATACGCCAAGGGCGTCACGCTCGGCGACGGACTCGAGAAGGGCGTGACGATGGGCCCGATGGCGAATTCACGCCGCATCGACGCGATGGAGAGCTTCGTCGCCGATGCCAAGAGCCGCGGCGGCAATGTCGTCACCGGCGGTGCGCGCCACGGCAACCAGGGCTTTTTCTACGAGCCGACCGTGGTGACCGAGGTGCCCGACGATTCCAAGGTGATGACGCAGGAGCCGTTCGGGCCGATCGCGCCGATCGTGACCTTCAAGACCTTCGACGAGGTGGTGGAGCGCGCGAACTCGTTGCCCTACGGGCTTGCCGCCTATGCCTTCACCAGCTCCAACGCGACCGCCGCGGCGATCGGCGACGCGATGGAATCGGGCATGGTGGGCGTCAATTCCGTGATGGTGTCGACCCCGGAGACGCCGTTCGGCGGCGTCAAGGAATCCGGCCACGGCAGCGAAGGCGGTATCGAGGGGTTGAGCGCCTATCTCAACACCAAGTTCATCTCGCAGGGATAACGGAATTCGCTATCGATCGTCTTGCGCGGGCTTGACCCGCGCATCCATCTTGCTGCCGGGTCGAAACCCGGCAATGACGACCCTACTTCTGTTGCGCCTTCCGGCAGGCCTGCCAGATCTTTTCCGGCGTCGCCGGCATGTCGAGATGGGCGCCGGCGCCGCCGGGAATGGCGTCGGCGATGGCGTTCATCACCGCGGCGATGGCGGCAGTGGTGCCGGCTTCGCCCGCGCCCTTGACGCCCAGCGGGTTGGTGGTCGCCGGCACCGCATGGATGGCGTCCTTGAACAAGGGCATGTCGTCGGCACGCGGCATGGCGTAGTCCATGAACGAGCCGGTGATCAGCTGCCCGCCCGAATTGTCGAACACCGCGTTCTCCATCAAGGCCTGGCCGAGGCCCTGAGCGATCGAGCCGTGGGTCTGGCCCTCGACAACCATGGTATTGAGGGGCCGGCCGCAATCATCGACCGCGGCATAGCCGACGAGCGCGAGCGCGCCGGTCGAGGGATCGATCTCGACCTCGGCGATGTGGCAGCCGTTGGGAAAGGTGAGCGGGGTCTCGGCATTGGTCTTGGTGTCGAGGTCCTCGGCGATCTCGCCGCGCGCCTTCATCTCCTTGGCGCGGCCGGCGAGGTCGAACAGCGAAATGGCACGGTCGGTGCCGACGACGCTGAAGCGTCCGGAACGATATTCGATGTCGGATTCGGCGGCTTCCAGCGCCGCCGCGGCGATCGCCTTGCCCTTGGCCAGCAGCGCGTCGACGGTCTTGATCATGGCGTGGCTCACGGTCATGGCGGAACGCGAGCCGACCGAGGCGTAGCCCGCGATCTCCATCGCCGAGTCCCCGTGGCGATGCTCGATTCGCCTGGCGTCGATGCCCAGCCGCTCCGCCAGCATGGGATTGAACACCGTGGCATGGCTCTGGCCGGTCGACTGCACGTTGAGGCCGAGCACGAGCTTCTCGCCGCCGGGAAAGCTCAGCGCGGTGCCTTCGAGCGGAAAGCCGCCGGCATGCTCCAGCATGCAGGAAATGCCGAGGCCGCGATATTTGCGGCGCTTGGCGGCCTCGCGCCGGCGCTGCTTGAACCCGTCGTAGTCGGCGAGCGTCAGCGCCTTGTCGAGCACCGTCGCGAACTCGCCGCTGTCGATGGTCGTGCCCACGGCGGTCTTGTACGGCATCGCCGAAGGCTTGATGAGGTTGCGCCGGCGCAGCTTCACCGGATCGATGCCGGTGACGCGCGCGGCCTCGTCGATGACCCGCTCGAGGATGAAATTCGCCTCCGGCCGGCCGGCGCCGCGATAGGGCGCGGTCGTCGTGGTGTTGGTGAACACGCAGCGCGTGCTCATGTCGATGAGCGGAATGTCGTACATCCCGGGCAGGCAGCGCGTCAGGTTCACGGTCTGGATGTTGGCGCCGACCGCGCCGATATAGGCCCCCATGTTGCCGAGATGCCGCACCCGCAGCGCCAGGAACTTGCCGCGCTCGTCGAGCGCGAGCTCGACGTCGCTGGAGGCGTCGCGTGCGTGGTTGTCGCTGAGAAAGGCTTCGGCACGGTTCGACATCCAGTGCACCGGCCGTCGGAGCCTGCGCGCCGCCACCAGGATCGCGAGGTATTCGGGATACGGCCCGGTCTTCAATCCGAACGCGCCGCCGACATCCTCGGTGACGACCCGCAGCCGCTCCTTGGGCACGCCCAGGATGGGCGCAAGCCCGTCGCGCAAGGCGCGCGCGCTCTGCGAGCAGCAGCGCAGATAATAGCTGTCGTCGGCCGGATCGTAGGTCGCGGTCGCGCCGCGCGGCTCCATCGACTGGACCAGGATGCGCTGATGCACCAGCGCGACCCGCGCCACGTGCCTTGCGGATGCGATGACGCGCTCGACCTCCTTCGCGTTGGCGTCGGGGTCTTCCGCCAAGCCGGGCCAGTCCACCGCGATATTGCCGGGGGCTTCCGGCCACACCTGCGGCGCCCCCTCGCGCACGGCCTCGCGCAGCTCGACCGCCGGCGCACGCTCCGCGTAGTCGACATCGACGAGTTCGGCTGCGTCCTGCGCGGCGGTCAGCGTGTCCGCGATCACCGCCGCCACCGGCTCGCCCACGTGCCGCACCGTCGTTTCGGCGAGCGCCGGACGGTGCGGGAGGATCAGCTTGGTCCCGCCGCGGCCGGCGAGCGGCGGGTGCTGGGAGACGTTGCCGATGCCCTCCATGTCGGCTGAGGTGAGCACCGCCAGCACGCCCGGCACGGCTTTTGCCGCCTCCGTATCGATGGCGCGGATATCGGCGAAGGCGTGCGGGGAGCGCACGAAATAGGCGTAGGCCTGGCCGGTGATCGGGGCGTCGGCGGCGTAGCGCCCGAGCCCGCGCACCAAAGCATCGTCTTCCAAGCGCGGCTGGTAATGCGCCCGGCTTTCAACAGTCTTTGAATCCATGTCGGGTTCCGAATTCGGGAGGGCTGTGCGGGAACGCCGTTTATAGCCGAAAGGCGGGCGGAAGGGAGCCCGTCTCGTCCGTCACTTGTTCTCCAGCGCGGCGCGCACGCGGGCGACGGTATCGGCGGGCGTGCGGGAGACCTGCTCGATCAGCGTCGCCACCTCTTCGCCGGAGAGCGGATCGACCTCGATCTTGAGCTTCTCGGCCTCGGCGAGATAGGCCGGATCCTTCATGGTGGCATCGAACGCACGCCGCAGCGCCGCAACGCGCGCCGCCGGCACGTTCGGCGGCAGGAAGAACGGGCGGCCGTATTCCAGCCGCGCCAGCGCAAGCATCAGGGCCTGGCGTTCGGCGTCGGTCTTGGCGAGGTCGAGCGCCAGCGGCACGCCCGCAAGCTCGGGGTTCTTCTTCAGCGCCCATTGCGCGATGAGCTTGACCTTCTTCTCCGCGAGCCAGTTGGAGCTGAGCGCCTTGAGCGTCGACCAGTTGGCCAGCGTGCCCTGCACCTCGCCGCTCTCGATCGCCAGGTTGATCTTCGACGTGCTCTGGTAGCCGGTGACGACCTTGAACTTGAAGCCGAACAGGTGATTGACCAGCATCGGATAGTCGTACTGGGTCGAGCCCGGCGCCTGCGCACCCACCACGAGCTCTTTGCTCTTGAGCTCGTCGAGGCTGTCGACCGGCACGGTGTGCCACACATATGTGACCTGGGTCTCGCGGTTGCTGCTGCCGAGCCAGAGGAGCTTGTTGGGATCGAAGCGGACGCCGGTGGGCTGCAGCAGCGGTGTGGTCGGCATGCCGTTGAACGAGGCGCCCATCACCGTGCCGTCGAACGGGCCGGTATTGTAGAGCGCGTTGGTCATGGTGAGGCTGCCGGCGCCGGGCTGGTTCTGCACGATGATGCTGGGCTGGCCCGGAACATGCGCGGCCAAATGGCGTGCGAGCAGCCGGGCATTGATGTCGTAGCCGGAGCCGACGCCGATGCCGACCATGAGGCGCAAGGTCTTGCCCTTGAAGAAGGCGGCGACGTCTTCCTGCGCCGCGGCGGGTGTGGCGAGACCCAGCATGAGAACCAGCAGAAGCTTGCGCATGACGTTCATCCGGCTCGACAGAATATCGGCACGACCAAGATCAATTGCGCTTGGGCGCGAACGACTGGTTGGGGAAGGTCGAGCTCGAGGTCGACGGCCGCTGGATCACGATGAAGGCGCGGTTTGCCGCCTGATGGCAGCTGTTGCATGCCGCCGTGAGCTTGTCGAAGGCGGCGACGAAAGCGGCGCGATCGCGCGCCTTGACCGCTTTCTCCACCTCAGCGATCGGCGCCATGATGATGGCCTCGATCATTTTACCCACCGGGATGTCCTTGTAGACGGGGAAATACTCAACCACGTCTTCAAATCCCTCCTTGATCTCGTCGATCTCGTAGTCGGCGAGGTCCCAGTTGCGCGCGTCGCCGGCGAGCCAGAGCTTGTCGTGGCGAATCTGGGTCATGATCATGATTTCCGCGATGCCGGGCGAGTAGGGACCGGCCGGCGTCGGCGCCGCCGGCTCGCCGGTGGCCTCGAGCGCCGTCAGCATCACCCCGACCGCCGCGGCAACGCCCAGCTTGTTCATGTCATACCTTTCTCGGCGACCGCGCGGTCGA
>JBAUOM010000391.1:0-2286 GCA_049579765.1 Xanthobacteraceae bacterium | reverse complement strand
CTGGTGCGTCAATCGCATGACCCGCGCCCCCAACCCCCCACAAGTGGGAGGTGGGCGTGCCGAGCGCGCGGCTTTGTTCTGCATCAGCACGAACGGGACCCGCTTCAATTCAAATCAGCCGAGGGTGCGGGCGATCCGAATCGAACCGGCGCGCGCCGGCGATTTGGGGGTTGGGCGCGGGTCTGGCGGGCGCGACCACAATCAAGGAATAGCGTTCGAACGGGCGGGCAGCAGCCGCGTCGGGAGCGGGTGACGCCGCCCCGGATCTTGCTCGCGCCATCACGGGCAGAAGGCGGCGGCGGGAGGGTGTGAATTGCCTCACGCTTCGGGCGTCGGCCGGGGGGTATGACATCGGCGGGGTCGAATGGATGGAGACCCGGCGATGCGTGAATCAAATGAGCCCGTGCCGGCGGTCGATGCCGCGCCTCGGTTTCGATGGCAGACATTCGGCATTCTGATTTTCTACACCGCGTCACTGTTGGCGTTCTGCGGCTTCGTGACCTTGCAAGGGCATTCGCCGGCGGATGCGCTCCACAGCGGGCTGACGGTGTCGAGCCCGCCGCATCTGCCGATAGCGCCCTTCAGGTTGGCCAATGCCGAGTTGAGCGCACCGCCGCCACGTACGGTGTGCTATCAGCTGCCGGACTGAGCCGGACCGTCCGGCCCTCCCAGCATCGGTGCCCCCGGCCGGCGAATTTTTCGCTTCATCTGTGAGCTGCATCGCCTTCCATCGACGCCTGCGGTGGCATCACGCCGTGGGGGGCACGGGCGGTGGCCGGCGCTCGGCGCTGGCATCCACCCGAAAACGGATGGAGGCGGGACAGTGAAAAATTCACTCATGAAATATGGGGCGGGGCTCGGTCGGTGGAAACATGTGGCTGCCGTCGTGGTGGCCTTGCTGCTGGCGGGAGCGATCGGCGGATGGGGGGTGCCGATGACTTTCGCCACGCGCGCGACCGCCACCGAACCGCCCTACGAAGCCGAATTGAAGACCAGCCTGGTCGGCTCCTATCGGGTGACCGGCACCGATTCGGACGGCATGCCCTATGCCGGCCGCCACATCGTGGACATCTCGCTGGCGCCGTCCGGGGCGCTCGAGTTCGCCTGGGACGACGGCAGGACCGTCGGCGTCGGTCAGATCGTCGGTAACGTCCTCGCGGTCGCCAGTCTGAACAAGAACCGCACCGCGATCCTGACCATGACCATCAATTCCGACGGCTCGCTCGCGGGCAAATGGTCACGCCGCACCGACCGGGGCACGCGGGGCACCGAGGTCTGGGTGAAGAAATAGGGCGCGTACAGCATGACGCCGCGCGTTGCGCGTGCCGCAGGAGCCTTCGCCGGACGAGGAGTTGCGGCGCGCTTCACCAGCGCCCCTGCACGCGCAGGCTTTCAACGAGATTGCCGCCGAACAAATGCTGTCCCAGATGCATGAGCTTGCAATCGAGATCGACCCAGATCTTGCCGCCCATGTCGCGCCAGCGCCGGCAGAAGGCGAAGTCCTCTGACAGGTAGCGCCCTGAATCCGGATCGACCATGCAGTCGAAGAACCGCCAGTGCAGGTGCGCCTGCGGATGGTTGGGCGGACCGTCCGGAACGTAGTTGAGCTCCGGGTACTGCTTCATCATCGCCAGGAATACGTGGCGCTTGATCACCATGAAGCCGGTCGGCGCCTCCGCCACCTCGACGAAGCCGTCGCTGTCGGCGTACTGGCTCACCTGCGTCTTGCCGTGCTCGATCGGATTGAACGGGTATTCGGTATACGCGGTTTCGAATTGCTGCTGCGTCATGCCGGTGGGGAGGCCTTCGGCCGGCCATTTGAAGTTCTTCATCGGATAGACGCCGGCGGCGATGTCGCGGTCCGCCAGCAGCAGGCGGAAGACCGATTGCGAGCTGAAGGCGATGTCGGAATCGATCCAGAACAGGTGGGTGAAGTCCTCGGACAGGAACTTGATCACCATCTTGTTGCGGCCGCGCGGGATCAGGCTTTCGCTGTGGAGATGCAGGATGCAGGGAAGGCCGAGATGCGCGCTATCCAGCGTGAGGCTGAAAATGCTGGCGACATAGTTCATGCTGACCGCCGAAATGTAGCAGGGGGTCGCGAACATCACGCGCATCGATTTCAGGGCCGAAACGGGCATCATAGGCGGGGGTCTCGTTGTAATGGTGGGCAGCTGACCGAGTGTGAAGGTTCTTGCCGTGCTGTCATCCCCGCGAAAGCGGGGACCCATGGTGCCATACACTGCGGCCTCTGGGATATGGGTCCCCGCGTTCGCGGGGACGACA
>JBAUOM010000390.1:0-10208 GCA_049579765.1 Xanthobacteraceae bacterium | reverse complement strand
CCGCAGGTCCCGGGTCAAGCCGGCAGCCGCGAGGCGGCGCTGAACGCCTCCCCCCGCGTGCGCATCGAGACCCCCAGCCTTTCCGGCTCGATCGCGCTCAAGGGCGCCCGGATCGACGATCTGTCGCTCATCAAGTACCGCGAGACCGTCGATCCCAGCTCGCCGCCGATCGTGCTGCTCGCGCCTTCCGGCAGCCCGCATCCGTTCTACGCCGAATTCGGCTGGTCGCCGCCGAGCGGTGTGCCGGTAAAGCTGCCGGGTCCGGATACGGTATGGCGGCAAGAGGGCTCGGGTGCGCTTTCCGTCGGCCGGCCGGTGACGCTGGTCTACGACAACGGCGAAGGGCTCGAATTCCGGCGCACGATCGCCGTCGACGAAAACTATCTGTTCACGCTGAAGGACGAGGTCACCAACAAGGGCGCGGCGCCGGTCACGCTCTATCCCTATGCGCTGATCTCGCGGCACGGGACCCCGCACACGCTCGGCTACTACATCCTGCACGAGGGCCTCATCGGCGTATTCGGCGACAAGGGTCTGCAGGAGGAAACCTACGCCAACATCGAGAAACAGAAGACGATTTCCTTCACCGCCACGGACGTCTGGCTCGGCATCACCGACAAATATTGGGCCGCCACGCTGCTGCCCGACACCAATATGCGGGTGGACGCGAAGTTTTCCGCCGGCACGATCGGCAACAACGTCAAGACCTACCAGACCGATTATCTCGGTCCCGCGCAGACCATCGCACCCGGAGCGACCGGCGCCGTCGACGGGCGGCTCTTCGCCGGCGCCAAGGAGGTGTCGATCGTCGACGGCTACAACGAGCGGCTCGGGCTCAACAAGTTCGACCGCCTCATCGACTGGGGCTGGTTCTACTTCATCACCAAGCCCCTCTTCCTGGCGATGGACTGGATCTATCACAAGGTCGGAAACTTCGGCGTCGCCATCCTCATCGTCACCGTGATCATCAAGATCTTCTTCTTCCCGCTCGCGAACAAGTCCTACGCTTCGATGGCGAAGATGAAGGCGGTGCAGCCGGAGATGATGGCGATCCGCGAGCGCTATGGCGACGACAAGATGAAGCAGCAGCAGGCGATGATGGAGCTCTACAAGAAGGAGAAGATCAATCCGGTCGCCGGCTGCCTGCCGATCCTCATCCAGATCCCGGTCTTCTTCTCGCTCTACAAGGTGCTGTTCGTCACCATCGAGATGCGGCACGCGCCGTTCTTCGGCTGGATCAGGGACCTCTCCGCGCCGGATCCGACCACGGTGTTCAACCTGTTCGGGCTCATTCCCTGGGACCCCTCGCATCTGCCGCTGATCGGGGCCTTCCTCATGCTCGGCGCCTGGCCGCTGATCATGGGCGTGACCATGTGGGCGCAGATGAAGCTCAATCCGCCGCCGCCGGATCCGACGCAGGCGATGATCTTCAACTACATGCCGATCATCTTCACCTTCATGCTGGCGAGCTTCCCGGCGGGGCTGGTGATCTACTGGGCCTGGAACAACACGCTCTCGGTCCTGCAGCAGAGCTTCATCATGCACCGGCATGGCGCCAAGATCGAGCTGTGGGACAATCTCAAGAGCGCGTGGGAGGGCCTCAAGGGCCTGTTCAAGAAGAAAAGTGACACGGGCGTAAGCGGCTCGTCGTCATGAGCGGCCGGGCGACGGCGCCCCCGGCGTCGGCCGCTCCCTTCACCGACGCCGAGATCGAAGCCGGCCGCATGTTGTTCGCGCGCGACTGGCAATTCGTGCGCGCCGCCGGCTCGCTGGTGTCGCTGCCGCCGATGCGCGGCCTCGAGATCGCCTTTGCCGGCCGTTCCAACGTCGGCAAATCGAGCCTGATCAACGCACTGACCGGACGCCGGGCGCTGGCGCGCACCTCGCACACGCCGGGCCGCACGCAGGAGCTGATTTTTTTCGCCGGGCCGTCCCCGCTCGTTCTCGTCGACATGCCCGGCTACGGCTACGCCGCCGCGTCGAAGGCCAAGGTCCAAGCCTGGACCGCGCTGATCCACGCCTTCCTCAGGGGGCGCGCCAGCCTCGCGCGCGTCTACCTCCTGGTCGATGCCCGGCACGGCCTCAAGCCGGCGGACGAGGACGTGCTGGCGAGCATGGACAAGGCGGCGGTGAACTATCAGATCGTGCTGACCAAGGTCGACCAGATCGACGAGTCCGAGCTGGCCGCGCTCATTGCCGCGACCCAAGCGACCATGGCGAAGCATCCCGCCGCCCACCCCGACGTGCTCACGACCTCGGCGCGTACGGGCGCCGGCATCGCCGAGCTGCGGTCCGCCATCGCCCGGCTGCTCGCGGAACGCGGAGGGGATGCGGCGGCCAGCCCTCTTTCGCATCGGCCGGCGGCCCGCTAAAAGTCGCGGCGACACACCGCTGCCGGCGGTTCCTTGCCGCATCGTTCGGAAGATCCCTCGATGACCGTCTCGCCCCACGACATCGCGCGCGTCCTGTCGGAGGCGCTCCCGCACATGCAGCGCTACGACGAGGAGATCGTCGTGGTGAAATACGGCGGCCACGCCATGGGCGAGGAGGAGATGGCGAAAAGCTTCGCCCGCGACATCGTGTTGATGGAGCAGACCGCCATCAACCCCGTGGTCGTGCACGGCGGGGGGCCGCAGATCGGCGAGATGCTCAAGCGGCTCGGCATCAAGTCGGAATTCGCCGGCGGCCTGCGCGTCACCGACGCGGCGACGATCGAGATCGTCGAGATGGTGCTGGCGGGCTCGATCAACAAGCAGATCGTCGGCTTCATCAACGGCGCCGGCGGCAAGGCGGTCGGCCTGTGCGGCAAGGACGGCAACATGGTGCTCGCGCGCAAGGCGAGCCGCACGATGACCGACCCCGATTCCAATATCGAGAAGATCATCGATCTCGGCTTCGTCGGCGAGCCGGAAAGGGTCGACGTCATGGTGCTCGACCAGATTCTCGGTCGCGACCTCATCCCGGTGCTCGCGCCGCTGGCGACCTCCAAGGAAGGCGTCACCTACAACGTCAATGCCGACACCTTCGCCGGCGCGATCGCCGGGGCGCTGAAGGCCAAGCGGCTGCTCCTGCTCACCGACGTCCCGGGCGTGCTCGACAAGTCCGGGAACCTGATCAAGCAGCTGTCCACCGACGACGCCCGGGCGCTGATCGCCGACGGCACCATTTCCGGCGGCATGATTCCAAAGGTCGAGACCTGCATCTACGCCCTCGAGGCGGGGGTCGAAGGCGTGGTCATTCTCGACGGCAAGGTACCGCACGCGGTGCTGCTGGAGCTCCTCACCGATCACGGCGCCGGCACGCTGATGACGCGGTGAGCCGCGCTTCTTTTGGAGCCCGGGTTGTCATCGTCCGCGAAGGGCGAAGGCGAACGATCCAGTAGCCGCCGGCCTCGGCGAGAGACGTCGCTTCGGCACCGAACCGCGCTCACGTGTTACCGGATACCCGCGCTCGCGGGCATGACAGCGGAGCGATCGCACTTTCGATCTTAAGTTTGCGCCCATGCGCGGCGGTCGCCTCGCGCGCCCAGCAGCTCGCTCAGCTGATTGCGGCGGCGGTCGTCGAAAGCGGCGGACTTATTCCGCCGCGATGCGCACCTCGGGAGCGGCCGAGCGGACCTCGGCGTCGACGTGCTTCTCGTATTTGACGAAGTTTTCCTGGAACATGCGCACCAGCTTGCGCGCGGTCTCGTCGAAAGCGGCTTTGTCCTTCCAGGTCTTCATCGGATAGAGCAGGTGCGGCTCGATGCCGGCGACCGAGGTCGGCACCGTGAAGCCGAAATAGGGATCGGTGCGGAAGCTCGCGTCCTTGAGCGAGCCGTCGAGCGCGCCGGTGACGAGCGCGCGGGTAGCTTTGATCGGCATGCGGCGGCCGACGCCGTAGATGCCTCCGGTCCAGCCCGAGTTGACCAGCCAGCAATCGACATTGTGCCTGGAAATGTAGTCGCGGAGGAGATTGCCGTACTCCGCCGGCGGCCGAGGCAGGAACGGGGCGCCGAAGCAGGTCGAGAAGTCGGGCTGCACCCCGACCAGGCCCTTCTCGGTGCCGGCGACCTTGGCGGTGTAGCCGGAGAGGAAGTGGTACATCGCCTGCGCGGGCGTGAGCTTGGCGATGGGCGGCATCACACCGAAGGCGTCGGCGGTGAGAAAGATGATGTTCTTCGGGTGGCCGCCGCGGCCGGTGTGCGAGGCGCGCGGCATGAATTCGAGCGGATAGGCCGAGCGGGTGTTCTCGGTCTTGGAATCGTCGTCGAAGTTCGGGATGCGCGTGTCCGGATCGAACACGACGTTTTCGAGCACCGCTCCGAAGCGGTTGGTCGCGGCATAGATCTCGGGCTCGGCCTCCTCCGAGAGCTTGATGCATTTGGCGTAACAGCCGCCTTCGAAGTTGAACACCCCGTCCGGGCCCCATCCGTGTTCGTCGTCCCCGATCAGGATGCGGTTCGGATCAGCCGAGAGCGTGGTCTTGCCGGTCCCGGAGAGCCCGAAGAACAGCGCGACGTCGCCGTTCTTGCCGACATTGGCCGAGCAATGCATCGGCATCACGCCTTGCGCCGGCAGATAGAAATTCAACGTGGTGAAGACGGACTTCTTCATCTCGCCGGCATAGGAGGAGTTGCCGATCAGGATGATCTTCTTGCTGAAATCGATGGCGATGATGGTGTCGCTGCGTACGCCGTGGCGCTTGGGATCGGCCTTGAACGAGGGCAGGTCGACGATGGTCAGCTCGGGAACGAAATCATCGAACTCGGGCGCCACCGGACGAATCAGAAGCTGGCGAATGAACAGCGAATGCCAGGCGAGCTCGGTGAAGACCCGCGTTTTTATCCGGTATTTGGGATCGGCGCCGCCGTAGAGGTCCTGCGCGAACAGCGTCTTGCCGCGCGCATGCGCGATGAAATCGTCGTAGAGCAACTGGAAGTTTGCCGGAGTGATCTTGCGGTTGCCGTCCCACCAGACCGTGCTCTCGGTCAACGCGTCGACCACCGTATGCTTGTCCTTGGGCGAGCGGCCGGTATGCACGCCGGTCTCCGCGCACAGCGCCCCGCCTTCGACGATCGAGGCCTCGCGCGCCGCAACGGCATGCTCGTAGAGCGCGGGCGCGGTGAGATTCCAATGCACGGCCTCCAAGTCCCGGAAGCCGAATTTATCGGCGCCGCAGGCGCTGTTCCTCAAACCCGTTTCCCGCACGTGAGAACCTCCACGACGCATCCGGCCGCCGCCGGACTTGCTCCCGATATGCGCGGCCGGCCAATGATAGCGCCGACCCCCCGACCCCGCGACCCATAATCGGTACCCTGCCAAGGCGATGCGCAGGCGTCAATCTGCCGGCGGCACGCGCTGCGGCGCGATGCTGCGCCGCAGCGGGATCGACGCCGAACTCATTCCGACAATCCCCTGCCCCGGAGCCAGGTCCCGATGTAATCGGCAATCTGGTCGCTGTTCTTGTCCATCATCATCATGTGGGAATTGCCCTTGATGCCGATATCCGGCAGATCGACGACGTCGACATGGCCGCCGGCGGATTTGAGAACGCCCGCGTAATCGACGCCGCCCTGGCGGATCTTCGACCAGCGCGGATGCTCCTTGGCGTTGTCGCCGTAGATCATGAGGATCGGCGTATCCTTGATCGACGCGACCTTGTTGCGGTCGCCGCCGAGCGTCGGCTCGACCGCGACCAGCGCCTTGATCTTGTCGGGACGCGCCTCCAGCGCCTTGAAGCCGAACGAGCCCGACTGGCTGTGCACGAGCACGACGCAGGGACAGACCTTGTCGACCAGCGCGACATAGGCGGCGACGATCTGATTGTCGGTGGTGAGCCAGCGCGGCACCCCCTGCTTCATGAACTGCTCGTAGGCCTCGGTCGGAAACTGCGTGCCGGGATAGGTCGTGCGCTTATTCTTGTCCTCGTTCCACGAGCCGGCCGGGCCAATGCGAAAACGCTCCCACGGGTCGCCGAGCGGCAGGAAGACGGGATCGCCCTTGAAGGTGCTGGTCCAGCCGGAGCGCCCGCGCTCGACCGCGTCGGAAACAAAAGTGTCCCAGCCTTTGCGAACGAAATAGCCGAGCCAGCCTTCGCCGCCGTCGGGCTTGGTCTCGTAGGTCACCCCCGTCAGCCCGCCGCCGTGCCACAACAGCAGCGGCAGCTTGCCCTTGCGGTCGTGCGGCAGGAAATACTGCACGTACATCTGCTCGACCTGATACTTGCCGTTGGGATCCATTTTCGCGGGCACGCCGCCCGGCGTGAACACGATCTCCTTGATCGGCTGTCCCGTGATCTCGATCACGCGTCCGCCGACATGGAACGAGCCGATCTCGCGCAGGACGAGCGGCTCTTTCGTCTGCGCCAGGGCCGGCCCTGCGGCGAGGCTCAACACGATAGCGATAGCCAAACGATGCATGGCGTCCTCCTTTCCCTTTTTGTTAATGGAACCAGCGGGCGGTGAAGCCGCCCGATCGATCACGCCGCCCGCGCCTGCTCCGCCATTTGCTTGAGCACCTGCCGCAGGACCCCGGGGGCGCGCACGCGCTGGGGAAACGGCAATCGCAGCGCCGTGCGATCGAGCTGCAGCTCGAGCCCCTCCGGGTCGCAGCCGACACAGCGCCATTCGCCGTCGGGAGCACCGAGCAGCCTGGTGGCATAGAGCCGGACCGCGTCGGCATGATCGGCGTTCATATGCGCGAGAACCTCCGGCTCCGCCCGAACGAGCTCGGCGGCGTCGGCGGTCTCGGTCAGAATCTGCGCCGGCGCGAGATCGACGATGCGGCCGAAGCCGGCGACGAGATGGGCGGCGTTGAGCGCCACCCGGTAGAACGCGAAATCGGCGAAGCCCGCGAACATTGCCGCCTCGGGCTGGCGGTCGAGATACCGCCGGCGCGCCTCGGGATCGTCGGTGGCGGCAGCGGTTCCCATCAACATGATGCGGGCCCCTTGCAGGGGATCGCCCGGCTTGCGCTCGTCGATCATGACCGAGACACGCGGGTCGGCAAGAATGTTCCTGGTGTGCACGGCAAGGCGCGAGATCAGCAGAACAATGGCGCCGTCGGCAGCGGTCGCCACGTTCACCAGCGAGCAATAGGGATCGCCGGACCCGGGCATCAGGGTGGCCAAAGCCGCCGAGCGACCTTCGCGCAGGAGCTTCTTTGCGGCTGTGACGGGATCGAAATCGGCGTTCGCTTTCATTGGCGCCTCCGGCCCGAATGGCCATATCTAGCAAGTAGAGCCGCAGCCGAGAAATGCCGATAGGCCGGCCCGGCCGCGCGTCAACTTGGCCTTGGCGCTGAAGGCCGATGCGAGCTATGCTAATAAACCCTTTGACGAATCACGTGTTTGTCAGGGAAATGCCACATTTCGGCCTTGCTTTCCGGGCTTCAAAGTCCGGGGCGAAGCCAGGGACAGGGGCTCATGCCGACCATCGCTCTCGTCGACGACGACCGCAACATCCTGACCTCGGTCTCGATCGCACTTGAGGCCGAGGGCTACCGGATCATGACCTATACCGACGGCGCTTCCGCGCTCGACGGGTTCAAGACCTCGCCACCCGACCTGGCCATTCTCGATATCAAGATGCCGCGCATGGACGGCATGGAGACCTTGCGGCGGCTGCGGCAGAAGTCCGACATGCCGGTGATCTTCCTGACCTCCAAGGACGAGGAGATCGATGAATTGTTCGGCCTCAAGATGGGCGCCGACGATTTCATCCGCAAACCGTTCTCGCAACGCCTGCTGGTGGAGCGCGTGAAGGCGATTCTGCGCCGCTCCGCACCGAAAGACGGCACCGCGCCGAAGGAGACCGACGCGGCCAAGGTGCTGGAGCGTGGCCTGCTGCGAATGGATCCGGAGCGGCATACCTGCACCTGGAAGAACGAGCCGGTGACGCTCACCGTGACCGAGTTTCTGATCCTGCAGGCGCTTGCGAGCCGGCCCGGCGTGGTCAAGAGCCGCAATGCGCTGATGGACGCGGCCTATGACGACCAGGTCTATGTCGATGACCGCACCATCGACAGCCACATCAAGCGCCTGCGTAAGAAGTTCAAGGGGACCGACGACGATTTCGACATGATCGAAACGCTCTATGGCGTCGGTTATCGGTTCAAGGAAATCTAGCGCCGGGAGGGGCCCGGCGCTGCCCGACAATATCGGTGGGCCTGAACCGCCGCGCTTGGCGCCGGCAGGGCTTTGATTAGGGGGCGTGTAAACCGGCAGACCGAAGTGCTCAATCGAACGCCGGAGAGCTTCAGGACCGACGTCGAGCCGGACGGACTCGACGAAAGCCAGCCGCCGCCCGCGAAAGGACGACGACGGTTCGTCGACCTTTTGCACCAAGGCTGGCATCTCTTCGTCCGCATCACCTTTTCGAGCCTGACCCGGCGTATCGTCTTTCTCAACGTCACCGGCTTGCTCGCGCTGGTGATCGGAATTCTCTCCCTGTCCCAGTTCCGCGCCGGCCTGATCGACGCGCGCATCCAGAGCCTGCTGGTGCAAGGGGAGATCATGGCGGGGGCCATCGCCGCCTCGGCGACGGTGGAAACCGACACCATCACCATCGACCCCGAGCGCCTGCTCGAGTTGCAGGCGGGCGAGAGCTACGGGCCGTCCGAGGAGGCGCTGTCCGGGCTCGAATTCCCGATCAATCCGGAGCGGGTGGCGCCGGTGCTGCGCCGCCTGGTGTCGCCGACCAATACCCGCGCCCGCATCTACGACCGCGACGGTGTGCTCCTTCTCGACAGCCGCAATCTCTACGACGTCCTGCGTTTCGACCTGCCGCCGCCGAACAAGACACCGGGTTTTCTCGAGAGGGGCTATGTCGCCATCCGTACCTGGTTGAGCCGCGGAACCTTGCCGCTCTATCGCGAGCTCGCGCCGCAGAACGGCAAGGGCTACGGCGAGGTCGGCAACGCGTTGCAGGGCTTCAAGTCCAGCATGGTGCGCATCAACGACCACGGCGAGGTGATCGTCTCGGTCGCCGTGCCGGTGCAGCGCTTCCGCGCGGTGCGCGGCGCCCTCATGTTGTCGACCCAGGGCGCCGATATCGACAACATGGTCGGCGCCGAGCGGCTCGCCATCTTCAAGGTGTTCCTGATCTCTGCCGGCGTCATGTGGGTACTGTCGTTCCTGCTCGCCGGGACCATCGCCGGCCCGGTGCGGCGGCTGGCCGAGAGCGCCCGCTTGGTGCGCCGGCGCATCCGCTCGCGCGTGGAGATCCCCGATCTGAGCCACCGGCGCGACGAGATCGGGCATCTGTCCGGCTCGTTGCGCGACATGACCGACGCGCTCTACACGCGGATCGAGGCGATCGAGCGTTTCGCGGCCGACGTGGCGCACGAGCTCAAGAACCCGCTGACCTCGCTGCGCTCGGCGGTCGAGACGCTGCCGCTCGCCAAGACCGAAGACAGCCGCGGCCGCCTCCTCGCGGTCATCCAGCACGACGTCAAGCGGCTCGACCGCCTGATCTCCGACATTTCGGACGCCAGCCGTCTCGACGCCGAGATGCAGCGGCACGAGGCGCATCCCGTCAATCTGGTGCAGCTTCTCACCACGGTGGTGAGCGTCACCAACGAACGCCAGGACGACGGCGTGAGCGTCGAGTTGAGCTTCGAAGGTGGCCGGCCTGCGGCGTTCACGGTGCTCGGCAACGATTCTCGCCTCGGGCAGGTGATCGACAATCTGATCGACAACGCCCGCTCGTTCTCTCCTTCCGGCGCGACGGTGCGCGTCACCTGCCGCCGATTGAAGACCGAGGTCGTCATCATCGTGGACGACGACGGGCCGGGCGTGCCGGAAGAGGCGGTGGAGAGGATCTTCGAGCGCTTCTACACCCACCGGCCGCACCAAGCCTTCGGCCAGAATTCCGGCTTGGGTCTTTCCATCTCCAAGCAAATCATCGAGGCGCATGGCGGCCGGGTCTGGGCGGAAAACCGCTACCACGCCGCGCCGGCGGCGGACGGGACGCCGCTGGTGCTGGGAGCGCGCTTCATCGTGCGGCTGCCGGCGATGTGATGGCTGGCGAAACTCCGACCGTCCACGCTTCGGCCGTGCTGGCCGGCGCCCGCGCCGTGCTGATCCGCGGACCGGCGGGGGCGGGCAAGTCGCAGCTCGCGCTCGCGCTCATTCACGCCGGCGAAACAGGCTTGCTACGCTTTGCGCGCCTAGTCGGCGACGACCGCGTTCACCTCGAAGCGCATCACGGGCGTTTGCTGGTGCGGCCG
>JBAUOM010000389.1:0-1574 GCA_049579765.1 Xanthobacteraceae bacterium | reverse complement strand
GCGCACTCGTCAAAAACGTGGCACCGGTAATGTTGCCCCCGGGTCGGTTGAGGCTGGTGAGCACGCCACTGGCGACGGGATCGGCCCCTGTCCCGAAGATGATCGGAATGGTGGTGGTCGCCGCCTTTGCGGCACGTTCTGAAGCGCCAACAGCAGCGATCACGGCCACCGGGCGGGCCACCAGCTCGCGTGCCAGCGCCGGGAGCCGATCGAGTTGTCCCTCGGCCCAGCGGAATTCGATCGCCACGTTGCGGCCCTCGACATAATTCATTTCGGCTAGGCCTTGGCGAAAGGCGGCCACAACACGGGTGGAATCATTAGCTGACCGGGCGCTCATGAATCCCACCACCGGCATCGCCGGCTGTTGAGCCCACGCTCCGAGTGGCCACGCCGCCGTGCCGCCGAGCAGTGCCATGAACTCGCGCCGGTTCACTCGATCACCTCGTCGGCGCGGGCGAGAAGCGTCGGCGGCATTTCGAGGCCGAGCGCCTTGGCGGTCTTGAGGTTGATCACCAGGTTGTATTTGGTCGGCGCCTGCACCGGCAGGTCGGCAGGCTTCTCGCCCTTCAGGATGCGGTCGACGTAGCCGGCCGCCCGACGGAAGGGATCGATCGGATCGGGACCATAGGAGATCAGACCACCGCCGGTGGCGTAGTAGCGGAAGGAGTAGACCGCTGGCAGTCGGTGCTTAGCCGCAAGCTTGATGATCAAATCGCGATTACGCGCCGCCGACGGGCTCGACGTCACGATCAGCCCGCCGTTCGAGCCACGCGCGAACGTAGAGACAGCGCGCTCGATCTCGGGCGCGTCGCGCACGTCGACCGGGTGTAACTCTACCTTCACGAACGGCGCCACGGTCTGGATTGCGGCGAACTGGCCGATCCCGGCGGTCATGGAGGGGTCGCGCAGAACCGCCGCTCGCGTCACTGCTGGCGCGATCTGTGTGAGCAGCTCCAGCCATTTGCCGCTCATGCTATATTCGAACAGCATGAAGCCGGTGACATTGCGGCCCGGCCGCGCCAGGCTATCAACGAAGCCAGCACCGACGGGATCGGGTACGTCCGTGAACACGATCGGGACGGCGCTGGTCGCCTGTAGCAACAGTGCGGCGGCCGCACTGCCATTAGCGAGGATAACATCCGGCGCGAGCGCGACCAATTCGCCCACATATCTGCGAAGGCGGTCGGGGTCGCCGCCGGCCCAGCGGTAATCGATCCGCACATTGCCGCCGTCCGTCCAGCCCAATTGCTGCAATCCCTGCTGCAGCGCCCCGAGACGGGCCTGTGATGTTGGATCGCGCATAGTTGAGGATGTCAACACGCCGATGCGCCGCACCCGCTCTGGCTGCTGCGCGCGCGCCGCGAGCGGCCATGCCGCCGCACCGCCGAGCAGCGTGATGAACTCGCGGCGCCTTAGTAGCGGTAGGGACGTGCGTTTCATCGCACGCCCCCCGCCCAGATCCGTACGTGCGGCTTTCCCGCATACGGCTCCTGCCTCGGGTGTGTGACGGCATAAGTTGCCGTATACGCTCCAGCGCCTGTGACACGCTTACCCGGTTCTGTGCCCGGCACGTG
>JBAUOM010000388.1:0-6558 GCA_049579765.1 Xanthobacteraceae bacterium | reverse complement strand
CGGCGATGCGTGCGCATTCGGCCGGATCGTCGTGCATGAGCAGATCGACCCCGAGCGTGGCGCGCCCGATGCGGCCGCCGGCATTGATCCGCGGCCCGAGCAGGAAGCCGAGATGCCACGGCTCGGGCGGTCCAGCGAGCCGCGCGATGTCGGCCAAGGCGGTGAGCCCGGGATTGGCGCGCAGGCGCAGCGCGATGAGGCCTTTGGCGACAAAGGCACGGTTGAGACCTTTGAGCGGCGCCACGTCGGCAACCGTGCCGAGCGCAACGAGATCGAGGAAGCCGAGGAGATCCGGCTCCGGCCGCTGCGAGCTCCAGAATCCGCGTGCACGCAGCTCGCGGCTGACCGCCACCACGGTCATGAACACGAGTCCGACGGCGGCGAGATGGCCGAGCGCCGAGACGTCGTCGAGCCGGTTGGGATTGATCACGGCGCACGCCGCCGGCAAACGTTCGTCGGCTTGGTGATGATCGATCACGATGACGTCGAGAGCGAGCTTGCGCGCTTCGGCGAGCGGCTCGTGGCTGGTGGTGCCGCAATCGACGGTGACGAGAAGCGTCGCGCCCTGCGCGGCGAGCGCACGGATCGCCTCCACGTTGGGGCCGTAGCCCTCGAACAGCCGGTCGGGAATGTGAATGACCGGACAAAGGCCGCAATGGCGGAGATATCGCCCGAGAACGGCCGCCGAGGTCGCCCCGTCGACGTCGTAGTCGCCGAAGATCGCAACCGTTTCGCCGCCGATGACGGCGTCCGCGAGCCGCGCCGCCGCGGCGCGCATGTCGACGAGCTTATCCGGGTCCGGCATGAGCGCCCGCACCGTCGGATCGAGAAAGCCTGCGACCGTATCCACGTCGACGTCACGGCCGGCGAGAATGCGAGCCAACAGCTCGGGCACGTCGTCGTGGCGCTGCGCGATCGCGAGCGCGCGAGCCGCGTCCCGCTCGTCCAGCCGGTCGCGCCAGATGCGTCCGCAGGCCGAACGTTCGACGCCGAGAAAGAGGCGCCGCATCGGACTTATCGGCGATGTCAGGGCGATCGTCATGCCGTGGCGCCCGCGAATCAGCTCAGAAAAGCTTACGATACTGGATGAAGCCCGACCGCTCCGCCAGCCGCTCATAGAGCGCGCGGGCGCCGGCATTGCTCTCATGGGTAAGCCAGTAGACGCGGCTCGCGCCCGCGGTACGAGCCCGGTCCTCGACCGCGTTGACGAGCGCCCGCCCGAGCCCGAGATTGCGCGCGGCCTCCGCGACGAACAGATCCTGCAGATAGCAGTAGTCGCCGACCGTCCAGCACGAGCGGTGGAAGAGGTAGTGCACGATCCCGCAGAGCCGGCCCGCCATATAGCCGCCGAGCACGTGCATCGGCTCCGTCGGATCGTGCAGGCGCGCCCAGGTCACGGCCGTGGTTTCGTCGGAGATCACGACCTTGTAGAAGGCCTGGTAGCCCTTCCACAGCGGTTCCCACTCAGCGCGCTCGCCAGCGCGGAGCGGGCGGATCACGACATTGGATGCCGCCATGGGCGATCGACGATCCGGGAGCGTTGGCGTGCGCTACTCGGCCGCCGCGGCGTGAATGCGCAACAGCTCCGGTATAGTCTCGATCGGCCGGCGGCCGAACCCGCATTCCGTCGCGATCGCGAAGTTCTGCACATATTTTTCCGCGATCGCGAGGCGGCGGCGCGTGCCCACGATTCCGTCGGTGAAGTGCACGAGACCAAGACAGAGCTGCGTCCCCGACCCGAGCTCGAGCCTTCTCAATGGATCGAAATAAGCGTCATCGCAGCGCTCGCGCGGGACCGGCATGTGGATCAGCTCGATCGAACGAGCGATCCCGCGCGCAAGGTGATTGGCTAGATCCACCATGTCGCCCATGTCGACGGGCTCGACCACGTGACGATGGTTCGAATCGCCGTAGCAGAAGTGAAACAGCAGCTCGCTGTCGGCCGGAACGTGATCGGCAAGCTCGACCAGGATAGTTCCGAAGGTCTCGAGCATCTCCGCCCTGTCGCGGCCATACGGGCTGGGCTCGTTGCGCTGCAGCCGCGCGAACACGGCGGAGGCGACATCGAACTGGATCGCAAGCTGATCGTGCGGAATGGCAGATGCCAACTTGTCGATCTCGCGCCGCACGGCGTCATTGTAGAGTGGATCGGTCGCGCGGTGGAGGTCGTCCTGCAGAAACAGCCAAAGCACCGAATGAGCGGGAACGAGATCCACCTGGAAGCGGCAGCGCGATGGGATCGTCCCCTCCTGCTTCAAGCTTGCGAAGTCCCGGTACGATCGAACCGCGACATCGGCGTAGGAGAGATTGTCGAACGTCACGTCCGTCGTTGCGGCGCCGGGCCGCAGGCGATAGCGCCTGCGCGCGGGCGCGGTGGGGTGCAAGCGGAACAACTCGTCCGATCTTTCCAGTGCGGGATGGGTCGCGAAGATCGCTTCGAGATGCGCGATCCAGTCGCTGCGCTCGCCGGTTTCGCCGTCGGGGATGCGCAGCAGGCGCGGGCCCAGCGCCGCACTCACCGTCGCGAACACCTCGCGCGCATTGGCGAGCGGAACGCTGCCGACGAGATGGATGTTGCGGGGCGTCATGGCGGGTCACCGTCGAGGTCGGCCGCTCGTCCTCAACACGGCCATCGAGGCGCGATGCTGGCCATGACGGGCACGGCAATGCCGCCACCGACGCTCGCGCTCAATCCAAATGAAACTTCTCACGCTGCCGGTGCTCGGCCCTGATCCAACGGACCGTGCCCGTGATCGAGCGCATCACCACCGTCTCGGTTTCGATCACGTCCTTGCGGAAGCGCACGCCGTCGAGCAGCGCGCCATCGGTCACGCCGGTCGCCGCGAACAGGCAGTCGCCCCGCACCAAGTCGCCGATCTGGTACTTCTTGCGCGGGTCCTTGATGCCCATCTTGGCGGCACGCTCGCGCTTTTCTTCGGTATCGAGCACGAGCCGGCACTGCATCTGGCCGCCGATGCAACGCAGTGCCGCCGCGGCCAGGACCCCTTCGGGCGCGCCGCCGATCCCCACGTAAATGTCGATGCCGGTATCGGCGGGATCGGCGGTGTGGATCACGCCCGCGACGTCGCCGTCGGTGATCAGCCGCACCGCGGCGCCCGCCTTGCGCACCGCGGCGATGAGATCGGCATGGCGCGGGCGGTCGAGGATCAACGCCGTGATTTCTTCCGGTCCGACGCCCTTTGCCGCGGCCAATCTGCGGATGTTCTCCTCGGCCGGCGCGTCGAGATCGACGACGCCGGCAGGATAGCCGGGCCCGATCGCGATCTTCTCCATGTAGACGTCGGGCGCGTTGAGCAGGGTTCCGGCCTCGGCCATGGCCATCGTGGCGATCGCGCCCGGCATGTTCTTGGCGCAGAGCGTGGTACCTTCCAGCGGATCGACCGCGATGTCGACCTTGGGCCCGTGCTTGCTCCCGACCGTTTCGCCGATGAACAGCATCGGCGCCTCGTCGCGCTCGCCCTCGCCGATCACGACCGTCCCGTCGATGGGAAGCTTGTTGAGCTCCCGCCGCATGGCGTCGACCGCGGCCTGGTCGGCGGCCTTTTCGTTGCCGCGCCCGGCCAATCGCGCCGCCGACACCGCCGCGCGCTCGGTCACGCGCACGATTTCGAGCGTGAGAACGCGCTCCAGCGCCAGATCCGGCCCAACCGTGATCGACGGCACGGTCCCGCGTCCCTCTTTGCTCATGTCTTCGCCTCGTGCCTGCCTTGCCCGCTGCCCCCCGGCTCGAGGTCGGCCGGAACGATAGGACAGAATTGTATCAGTTTTTCTCGATGCGGATGACCTGCGGCTTACTGGAGATCACCCGGTCGCGCCCGACCGCGGCGAGCGCCTTGCGCACGGCGTCTTCGGTCGTCGCATAGGTAATCAGGATCACCGGCACCGGCTCGCCGGAACGGCCCGGAATGTCGCCGCCATGCGGCCGCTCGCCGCGGTGGCGCTGCACGATCGACTCGAGCGAGATGTTCTGCTGTGCCAGCCGTTTGGCGATGGTGGCGGCGGTCCCCGGTTTGTCCACGGCGAGCAGGCGGATGTAGTAGCCGCCTTCGTGACGCTGCATCGGCGCCTTCCCGCTGGTGGCGAGCCGCGCCGACGGCCGGCCGAAGGGCGCCGTGCGTACGCCGCGGGCAATGTCGCCGATATCGGACACCACGGCCGACGCGGTCGCCGCCCCGCCCGCGCCGGGCCCGACCAGGGTGATCGGCGCCATGGCGTCAGCGTCGATGGTCACCGCGTTGGTCACGCCCATCACCTGCGCGATCGCGGTATCCTTCGGCACCATGGTGGGATGCACGCGCTGCTCGATGCCCTGGTCGGTCCTGACCGCGACGCCCAGGAGCTTCACGCGATAGCCGAGCTCGTCGGCCCATGCGAGGTCCTCCGACGCGATGGAGGAAATGCCTTCCACATACACCGCGCCTTCATTGACCTTGGTGCCGAAGGCGAGGCTCGCCAGGATGGCGAGCTTCTGCGCGGTGTCGTGGCCCTCGACGTCGAAGGTCGGGTCGGCCTCGGCATAGCCGAGCCGCTGCGCCTCCTTCAGGCAGTCGGCGAAGCTGAGCTTCTCCTGCTCCATGCGCGTGAGGATGTAGTTGCAGGTGCCGTTGAGGATGCCGTAGACGCGGGCGGGCGAATTGCCGGCAAGCCCCTCGCGCAGCGTCTTGACGATCGGGATCGCGCCGCCGACCGCGGCTTCGAAATTCAGCGCCACGTGGTTCTTCTCGGCAATGGCCGCCAGGGCAACGCCGTGCCGCGCCAGCAGCGCCTTGTTGCCGGTCACCACCGATTTCTTCGCCGCCAGAGCGGCAGCGACGGCGGCTCTCGCCGGATCGCCCTCCCCGCCGATCAGCTCGACGAACACGTCGATCTCGCGATCGGCCGCCAGGGCGATCGGATCGGCGACCCAGCGCAGTTTCTTGTGATCGAAGTCGCGACGCTTGCCGCGCGAGCGCGCGCTGACCGCCACCACCTCGATCGCGCGGCCGCAGCGGGCGGCGAGCGCCTCGCGTTGCTGCTCGATCAGCCGGGCGACGGCGCCTCCGACCGTGCCCAAGCCGGCGATACCAATTTTCAGCGGGGAAGCCATCGCAGCCCAGTCATCGGCCCGGAGCGGGAACAGTGTGTTCAGCCCCGCTTGGCCAGGGGGACGACGTTGTGCAACTTTTCGGGGCCGGTTTCAAGAAAGCGGCGGATATTGCGGGCGGCCTGACGGATGCGCTGCTCGTTCTCGACCAACGCGATGCGCACGTATCCTTCGCCCCGCTCGCCGAAGCCGGTGCCGGGCGAGACCGCGACCTCGGCCTTTTCGACCAGGAGGGTGGAAAACTCGACGCTGCCGAGGCTGCGGAACGGCTCCGGGAGCGGCGCCCAGGCGAACATGGAGGCGCGCGGAGGCGGAACCTCCCAGCCGGCGCGGCCGAAGGATTCCACCAGCACGTCGCGCCGGCGCCGGTAGGTCGCCCGCATCTCGTGGATGCAATCGTCGGGGCCGTTGAGCGCGGCCGTCGCCGCCACCTGGACCGGCGTGAACGCGCCGTAGTCGAGATAGGATTTCACCCGCGCCAGCGCGGCGATGATCCGCTCGTTCCCGACCGCGAAGCCGATGCGCCAGCCGGGCATCGAATAGGTCTTCGACATCGAGGTGAATTCGACGGCGAGCTCCATCGCGCCCGGCACCTGCAGCACGGAAGGCGGAGGATTGCCGTCGAAATAGACCTCGGCATAGGCGAGATCGGAGAGCACGAAGATGCCGTGCTTCTTCGCGAACGGAACGAGCTCCCGGTAGAAATCCAGGTCGGCGACATAGGCGGTCGGATTGGAGGGATAGCAGACCACGACGGCGAGCGGTTTGGGAATGGAGTGAAGGATCGCACGCTCCAGCATCGAGAAGAAATCAGGCGTCGGCTCCGACGGCACCGAGCGGATCACGCCGCCCGCCATCAGGAAGCCGAAGGCGTGGATCGGGTAGCTCGGATCTGGCACCAGAACGACGTCTCCCGGCGCGATGATCGCCTGCGCGACGTTTGCAAATCCCTCCTTCGAGCCGAGCGTCGCGACGATCTGGCTTTCGGGATTGAGCTTCACGCCGAAACGGCGCGCGTAATAGGCCGCCTGCGCCCGGCGCAGGCCCGCGATCCCCTTCGAGGCGGAATAGCGGTCGGTGCGCGGCTTGCCGACGGTCTCTTTGAGCTTCTCGATGACATGCGCGGGCGCCGGGAGGTCGGGATTGCCCATGCCGAGGTCGATGATGTCGGCGCCGGCATTGCGGGCGACCGCCTTGGCGCGATTGACCTGCTCGAAGACATAGGGCGGCAGGCGCCGAATGCGGTGAAATTCCTCCATGATCCCGGCTCCTTCGGCCTGCGCGCCGTCGCTCAGCGAGCAGGCCGGCGCGGGCCTTTTATCACGGCTTGTCAGCCTCGCCAGCCGCCTTCACGGCCGCTTCGGCGCGGTTGCGCGTCGCGATCAGGTCGTCTTCGAGCTTCTTGGCATCGGCGTCGGTCAGCACCGTGGTCGCGCGCGGCGGCGGCATGTCGT
>JBAUOM010000387.1:0-2501 GCA_049579765.1 Xanthobacteraceae bacterium | reverse complement strand
GACGCAATTGCTGCGTAGCAGCGGAATGTCGCGAAGTGCCGGAACGGGATATTCCAACACCTAGACCACAGCCACGATTACGTGTGCCTGAATTTTGGCAGCAACCTCGCCGCTGCCATGTCTGTCTGCAATCGCGGATGCGGCGTAGCCGGTTGCAGCTTCCAGTTTTCCCGCGTCTCTGGCCTCGATTTCGTTGCGAAGAAGAGTTCCCTGACAATAAGCAACGGCCGGAAGGCGCGGCGAGGATGCACGGCTTTGTTCGGCTATCGTCTCGATCACCACACGGGAGAAACCTGCGTCCTCCAGCTCGCTACGGATCAGTGCCGTATCGTGGTAGCCGTGCGGCGTGCGTGCCAGAAAGCGCGGCGGATCGTTCGGAAAAATCTTTGCGAGAGCATTCGTCACATCATCCGCAAATACATTCTCCTCGATGCGATCCCATACGTTGAATAAAAAACGTCCTCCGGGCTTCAGGACTCGCCTTGCTTCGCGGTAGGCAGATGAGCGGTCGGGAAAGAACATCGCGCCGAACTGACAACAAACGAGTTCGAAGGCCGCATTTTCAAACGGTAGCGACAGAGCATCCGCTTGACGCCATTTGATGTGACGGTCGGGAGCTTGTCGCGAAGCGGCGTAGTCGAGCATCGGCTGGTTGAGGTCGGTTACGATATAGCTTGCGCCGGGGGACAGTTTTGGCGCCAATGCGCGGGTGACAACCCCGGTGCCCGCAGCGGTTTCCAAAACGGCGCTTGGCGACAAGGACGCTGCTCGTTGTGCAAGATCTGCGGCGAACGGCTCGAAAATCAACGGCACCATATAGCGGTCGTAGTTTTCCGGAATCGAGCCAGCGAACGCCTTGTCCGTTTCCAACATTGCTAGCACCCGCCGTCCGTTTGATGGCGCGCGAGACTAGCATATAATTGTCCGCTTTGGGTCGTTTTCGACCGAGAGCGTCCAACAGCATATGCGGCTATGTCGGCTGTAGCTCCGCGAAAGCGGAAGTAAGATCAGGCTATTGGTGTCTATCATGACGGACGTGGCGGGTTGATGATAGCGATTTCCTGTTCACAAAGGACGAGACCGCCGAAGTCGAAGTGCGCGGCACAGGCCCACGACAGAACCTTCTCGTGAAATGATGGTCGTCGTGGCTCTGCGTCGTACCCGACGATGTCCGAGGCGGCATCAGTCAGACCTCCGGCAAGCCAGCTGCTCGATCGAGACCGGGGCAAGCGGACCTTGGGCGAGCCGCACTCAACGAGCCGGACTTCTGATTGGTCGCTTGAGCTAGCAGCGCATCGCGCTAGGCAGGCGCGCGGCCGTTGGCCAAGGCGTGGACCGTCCCGTCGCCGCTCCGGTTCTTCCGGCTGCGGCTCGGCGCGCCCTTGGCGTCCGCTTGCTGCGTGAGGACATCGATCAGGGCGCCGATCTTCGGCGAGATCGCGCCTTTGCGCCGGATGAACACCGTGGGAGCGATGCCGAACTTCGGCGCCACCGGGTGCACGCTCAGCAGATTCAGATCGGGGAACGTCTTCAGGACGATGCGGGGAACCATCGAGATGCCCATCCCGGCCACGGCGCAACCGAGGATCGCGTGGTAGGAGGAGGTCTCGATCACGCGATCGGACATCTCGCCGCTGTCGGCGAACCAGTCCTCCAGGCGCTGGCGATAGGGACAGCCGGCCTCGAAGGCGAGCACGGGCCGGCCGCCGACGTCGCGCGCCGATCCGATCGGAGGGTGATTCGCCGCCGCGATGATCACCAGCTCTTCGTCGTAGAGCGGGACCTTCTCGAACGGCGCGTCGGCGATCGGCTCCGCCACCAGCGCGCCGTCGAGCTCGCCTTCGCGCACCGCCGTCGCGAGCTCGCGCGGGGTTCCGATGCGCAGCTCCAGACTGACCGCGGGATAGCGCGACAGGTATGCGTTCATCGGTGCCGGCAATCGCACCGAGGCCGTGCTCTCCATCGACCCAAGCCGCAGCACGCCACGCGGCTTGGCATCGTGCACCGCCTCGCGCGCCTCCGCCGCGAGGTCGAGCAGCCGCTCGGCATAATCGAGCAGCAGCCTGCCCGCCGGCGAAAGGTGCAGTTTCTTGCCGTTGCGGATGAACAGCTCGACGCCGAGCTCGGCCTCGAGTTGGCGCACGCGCGTGGTCACGTTCGACTGCACGCGGTTGAGCTTTTCCGCGGCGCGGGTGATCCCGCCGGCCTGCACCACGGCACGGAAGATATGGAGATCGGTCAGCTCCATCGTTCTCATTTCGAGATTATCATGATCATTAGTATTCATTTTACGTGATATCTCGGTCGGAGTAAACCCCGCGCAGGCCACGATGGAGAGTGCCATGCGCGACGGCGAAGACCTCTATTTTCTACGATTCGAGCACCGGCCGCCGACCCCGGAACAGCTGCGCGACCTGCAGCGGCGCGCGGAGCGGGCGGCGAAGGACTACCGTGCGCAAGTCCTGCGCGGTCTCTGCGTTGGCGCCGTCGCGTCGTTGCGG